>JBCCZW010000189.1:0-7496 GCA_039186805.1 Verrucomicrobiota bacterium | reverse complement strand
CTTGGCGGAGATTTTGATCCTTAATGGGCCTTTGAACCTGGCGGTTGATAGTCAGGTGACAGTGGGGCCGTCTTCCGGCTATGAGAGAATTGGCTGGAATCGCGCATATTTGACCGACTTTTGCAGCCCTTTGGGACCGCCTGTGGTATCTGAGAAGAGTCCTACCAATGGACTGCTGTGCGAACATGTCGATGATCCGGACGCGATTATGTGGATGCAGGTGGATTTAGGCGATGCGGTTCCGGTCGATGCGGTTCGATTGCTGCCGTCCCGACCGACGGACTTTGTGGATACGCCCGGAACGGGATTCCCCCTTCAGTTTAAAATCGAAGCGAGCGATGATGCCTTGTTTCAGGATAGGCAGTTGATTTTCAGTTCTGGTCCTGAGGCGTATCCAAATCCTGGGGACAATCCAGTCGAGATTCATTCCAAGGGGGAGGTCGCTCGCTATGTAAGAATCACGGCAACGCGGCTCAGCAATCTCGCAGGTCGGTATTCGTTCAGTCTCGGCGAGATGCAGGTTTATTCAGAAGGGCGCAATGTGGCTTTGGGGAAACCGGTTTCCGCTTCGGAGGTGTTCGATAATCCCAGATTCCCCAGGTGGAAGTCCTCTGGTTTGGTGGATGGCTACAATAGTCAAAACCGGCTGATTGAGTTGCCGGACTGGCTGGAGGGGCTGGAAGAGCGAAGGCGCATTACGGGACGTTTAGTTCGATTGAATGAAGAGAGAACGCGGAAGGGGGATACGATCGTGTTTGCGGCAACGACGGGGACTTGGGCCGTTTCCGGCGTCTTGATCTTCGGGGCGGTTAGCTTCTTGGTATCGTTCCGTCGTCGAAAGCGAAGAGAAGCCGAAGAAACGAGAAGGCAGATTTCGAGAGATCTGCATGACGATATCGGGGGAGATTTGGGCGGCATTCTATTGCTGAGCGAGGGAGCTCTGCAGCAGAAAGGTTTGTCCGAAGAAATGCGGGAGGATCTCGAGGACATTCATAACATTGCGAAGAAGTCCGGCGAGGCCCTGGACGATATCGTTTGGCTGATTCGCGATGAGCGTAACTTGGAGGATCTCATACTGCGCCTTCGCGAAACTGCGCATTCGATGCTGCGGAAAGTCTCTCATACTTGGACCGTTGAACCTGAGTTAATGCCTGACCTAATCGTTCCATTGAGAGCGAGGCGGCATGTTTTCTTCGCTTTCAAGGAAGCCCTGACGAACATTCTAAAGCATGCGAAGGCCGAGACTGTTGGGATCGCTATTAGCTATTCTCCGGCAAAGCACCTGATTTCGCTTCGAATCGCAGATGACGGTAGGGGGTTCGATCTCAATCAGAAAAAAGGGGGCTACGGGTTGGCAAATCTGCGACGTCGATGCGAGGTATTGAATGGCAGTTGCGAGTTGGAGTCGACCCCTGGAAGAGGAACCCAAATTGAATTAGTCTTTTCACTGAAACCCTAAAATGAACTCTCAAATCACTGACACACGTATTTGGCTGGTCGAAGACAATGACTCGTATCGCAAAGCGATGGCGCGCTCCTTAGGCCGCTCCGAGGGCATTCTCTGCGAGCGAGAATGCCGCTCTGCGGAAGAGCTGATTGCCGCCTTGAAAATGAGGAATGCGCCGGATGTGATACTGCTCGACGTTCAATTGCCGGGCAATGACGGCATCTCGTGTTTGCCGGTGATTAAATCCTTGGCGCCCGGAAGCAGAGTGATGGTGCTGACTGCGTTCGATGATAGCGACAAGATCTACAATGCGATCTGCGCGGGGGCCTCAGGCTATTTGCTCAAGTCAGCGACGGCTGCCGAAATTCTGGCTGCGATAAGCGAAGTGCTGAGCGGGGGGGCGCCGATGACTTCTTCGTTGGCGGTCCGCGTGCTCCAGCAATTTTCCGATCTGCTGAATCCGAATAAGTCGAGTACGGACTACAAGCTGACCGAGCGGGAGGTCGAAATTCTTAGCTTGATGGCCGATGGCCTGGTGAAAAAAGAGATTGGCGATAAGCTCGCGATTAGCCTTCACACGGTGAATTCCCACATCCGGAGAATCTACGATAAATTGCAGGTGAATACCAACACGGCCGCCGTCGCGAAGGCGATCCGAGAGGATATCGTTTAGGTGGGCGTCGTGTCAGTCTGGCAGGCCTAGAACGATTGCGTGGTTCGATCGTGTGATTGTCGATGGGGCTTCCGGCGCGTATAGTATGCTAATGTATCGATTAATGCCCCATCGAATTGCGTTCCTGAAGCCACTTTGCGTGGCCGTTTCTTTTTTCGCTTCGAGTGTTTTGCCTCACGCTTTTTCGGAAGACTTCCCTTCAGAGGGATATCGGAGCTTGTTCGATGGCGAATCGCTCGCGGGGTGGCATGCAACGCCACGTCTCTATGTCCCGAACACGGAGGAATTTGCTAAGATTCCCTCGAGCGAGTTGCTGGAAGCGGTGGTGAAAGAGCACAAGGAGCATAGCAATGCCACGATGCGTGAAAAGGTGGACAATAAGGGGGTCTGGAAAGTCGTTGATGGCGCGATCGAAGGCGGGCAAGTTCCGGGGACGGTTTTGGGCGGCTACCTAATGACGGATAAGAAGTATGGAGACTTCGACCTTGTTTTCGAGGCCTGGCCTGATTTCCCAATTGATACGGGTATTATGGTCCGAGCCCACGAAGTCGGCACCGTCGGCTTTCAGATTCTGCTCGATTATCGCCCTAATGGAAACATGGGAGGCGTCTTTGGAAATGGCCTAGGTAGTTTTCGGGCTTTTCCGTTCGTGATCAATGGAGACGAACAGCCGGGCTTCAGAGTCGCGAACCTGAGAGAAGGGAAGCTAAACAGGCCGCAGTTTAAGCCGGAGTACGCCGCCTCGGTGGAGGACTTTCTCGAAGCTTGGAAGATGGATGACTGGAATACAGTGCGTGTTCGCTGCGTGGGTCGCTTGCCGGTAATCGAAGTCTGGATAAATGGAGTGCGTATTTCGAAAACGGATACGTCGAAATTGGGAGAACGCGTAAAAGGTTACGATCCTGATGCAGTTTTCGAGCGGATCGGCAGAAAGGGGCATATCGCCCTCGAGGTTCATGACAGTCCCAATAGCAGAGAGCGTTGGGCTCCGGGAGCGGTCTGTCGTTGGCGCAATTTGCGCATCGTCGAATTGTAGGATTGGAATCGTTTTTGTTATAGGACCATGGGTTTTTTTGCTGACACTTTAGCCTTGCGGCAGAACGGGGGAATGCCGCGATTCCTAGGTATTGCATTCTCTCTATCGGTGGGCGTTTCCGGCGTCTATGGCGAAGCGGATTCGCCTAGCTTCACTCGAGATATCCGTCCGATCTTGTCGGGGAAGTGCTTCAATTGTCACGGACCGGACAAGGCAACTCGAGAGGCAGGTTTTAGACTCGATCGACGCGAGAGCGCCATCGACGCCGACGTGCTTACTCCAGGAGATGCGCTGGATAGCTGGATTATGGAGGTCGTATCGACTGATGATATGGATCTGCGTATGCCGCCGAAGGGGGATGCCTTGAGCGACGAAGAGATCGATCTTTTGAGGAGGTGGATTGACGCTGGGGCTGAATATGAGGCGCATTGGTCGTACGAGGATCCTGAATACGGGGACCGTCCCGATGTGGAAAACGGTTCTTGGGCGACGAGCGAGTTGGATTACTTCGTCTTAGATAAGCTTGAGGAAAAGGGTTTGAGCCCGGCTCCCAAGGCAAAGCCGGCCGTCCTGCTCAGACGTCTTTACCTCGATCTGATCGGATTGCCTCCTTCGACCGAAGAGGTAGCGGCATTTGAGGCGGCTCCTTCTCAGGAGAGTTTTGAAGCTCATGTCGACCGTTTGCTGCAGTCGCCGCGTTACGGCGAGAAGTGGGCTTCGGGGTGGCTCGATCTCGCTCGATATGCGGACTCCAATGGCTACCAGCACGACGATCTGCGTACCATGTGGCCTTATCGCGATTGGGTGATCGATGCCTTCAACGACGATATGCCCTTCGACCAGTTTACGATCGAGCAACTAGCGGGCGATCTTTTGCCCAATCCTACTCGCAGCCAACTGATCGCTACTGGATTCAACCGCAATGTTCCGACTAATTTTGCGGGAGGCAGTAAGGTCGACGAGGTGAGGGCGAATGTTTTGCATGACCGGGTGGCGACGACCGGCGCAGTTTGGTTGGGGTTGACGATGGAATGCGCGCAGTGCCACGACCACAAGTTCGACGAGATTTCGCAGAAGGAGTATTTTCAGTTCTATGCCTATTTCAACAAAGCGGCTCCGGAGTTTGAACAGCAGGGCGATTCGATGTTCAGAAAGCACTTCATCGGGCGTGATGTGATGGTTTACGCCACTGAAGCGGATCGTAAGAAGGGCGAAGAGATAGAGCGCGAGATTGCCCTTGAAGAGGCGGTTATCGCCAAACTGGGAGATTCGGGTGGCGAGATTGGCGAGAGCGCAGGGGGCGAGGTCACGATCTTGGATTTCGAGGGACCCAACCCGTTCAAGAAGCACAATTCGACTCGATTGGTTAATACTTCATTGGTCGAGGCGGCTCCGGGGGGCGGGGGTAAATTTGCGGCTCGGGTCGATGCGAAGCCCGCGACCGAAACCAAGACCTTTTGGGGAACGGGCTACGCGATTCCGGCTACCGACCTCGGGGATTCGACGGAGATTACTTTTTGGATCAAAACGGATATTGCGAGTCAGTTCAATTTGCAGGTTCACACAGGAAGACGAGAAGCGAGCGTTTTCAGATTTTCGACCGAAGATGCGGCTTTGGGAGAGTGGATTCAAATCGTGGCTCCGCTTGCGGAATTCGAAAAACCGCAATGGTCGATTGCGGCAGTTAACTGGTCGCGCGTCCAAAAAATCCAGATAACCGCGCATGGCGAAGACTCGTATGATGGAAAGTACATCATGCTTGATGATGCGATGGGGGTTACCTCTTCGGAGCGGTCGCGTCGCTTGAAGCGGGTGGCGGAATTACGGGTGAAGCTTGCCGCGATGCAGGTTCCGTCGATGGCGATGATGGATGACCCCTCGCCGGATCAGACCCACATTATGCTGCGGGGAGACTATACGGCTCCGGGAGATCCTGTAGAAGTGGGCGTGTTGGGAAGTATCCATCCTTTGGATTCATACTCGCCGCCGAATCGACTTGGGCTTGCGCAATGGTTGGTCGATGAAGCGAATCCGCTTACGCCGCGCGTGGTTGTGAATCGAATTTGGGGAGAGATCTTCGGTCGAGGCATTGTAAGCACGCCGGAAGATTTCGGGATGCAAGGAGAAGCTCCGAGTCACCCCCGTTTGCTGGATTGGCTGGCAGTCCGTTTCGTCGAGGATGGCTGGTCGAAGAAGCGCTTGTTGAAAACCATCGTGTTGTCTTCGACTTATCAGCAGAGTTCGAAGGCGACTTATGGAAAGCTCGAGCAAGATCCTGAAAACGAATGGTACTCGCGCGGGCCCCGTTTTCGGCTGCCAGCCGAGCTGATTCGGGACAACTTGCTTTCGGTTTCCGGGCTCTTGTCGGATAAGATCGGTGGTCCGATGGTTTATCCAGTGCAGCCAGATGGCGTTTGGAAGGAGATTCCTGGGGCTGATGTAAGGAGATATCCCACCTCGACGGGCGAGGATCGCTACCGGCGCGGCATCTATACGGTCTGGAGGCGAGGCAATCCCTATCCGAGCATGGTCAATTTCGATGCGCCTGAACGGAGTGTCTGCACTACTAAGCGAGATCGCTCCAATTCGCCTCTGCAGGCGCTGACGCTTCTGAACGATCCGGTGTACGTTGAAATGGCGACTGTATTTGCGGAGTCGATCGAGGGCTGGTCGGGAAGCGATCGCGAGAAGATTGATCGAGCGTTCCGAACCGTCGTATCGCGACAGCCCAACGAGCAGGAAATGAAGATCCTAATAGACTTAATTCAGGAGAGCGGATCGTGGTTCGCGGTCGCCCAAACTCTACTCAACCTAGACGAAACAATTACCAAATCGTGATGGAACCGAAACAGCGAATCAACCTAATGAAACGGCGGGAGTTTTTGAAGCAAGGCACTCTCGGGATCGGGGCGCTCGCCCTGTCGCAGATCCTTTCAAAGGACTTGCGCGCTTCTGGTCTGCAGAAGAAGTCGCCGGTTCTGCATCATACGCCTCGAGCCAAGAATGTAATCTTTCTCCATATGGTGGGAGGTCCTTCGCAGATGGATACATTCGACCCGAAACCCGCTTTGGATAAATGGGACGGACAGTCGCTTCCGGACGAACTGACCAAAGGCCAGAAGTTCGCCTTCATTTCGCCTGATGCCCGCGTTATCAAGTCGCCCTATGAGTTTAAGCCACGTGGGCAGTCTGGGATCGTGATGTCGGAACTGTTTCCTCATTTGGCGACCGTTGCGGATGAGTTGACGGTGATCCGCAGTATGAAAACCAACGAGATCAATCACGCCTCAGGGGAACTCTTCATGCACACGGGACATGGCCGTATGGGTCGCCCGACATTCGGGGCTTGGACATCCTACGGACTCGGTACGGAAAATGAAAACCTGCCCGCTTATGTTGTATTGAAGGATGGACTACCGGTAGCGGGAGCTCCTATTTGGGGTAGCGGCTTTTTGCCTTCAATGCATCAGGGGGTAGAGTTTCGTAAAGGCAAGACGCCGATTCACTTCCTCAATAATCCGGAAGGGGTTTCTGCCGAGGAGCGACGCGCCGTGGTGGATGCGGTCAAGGGGCTCAACGGGCAAGCGTATCAGCACTATCGAGATCCGGAGATCGAGACGCGTATTTCGCAATACGAGTTGGCCTATCGCATGCAGACTTCCGTGCCAGACCTGGTGGATCTTAACACAGAACCGGAGCATATATTGAGGCTATACGGTCTTCGCGATGCGGAAGGAGGACAGACCGGTTCGGACTTCGCCCGCAACTGTCTACAGGCAAGACGCTTGGTGGAGAAGGGGGTTAGATTTGTTCAAGTATTTGCTCAGGGTTGGGATCACCACGCCGACATTTATAAATCATTGCCCAAGTCGGTTGGAAAAGTCGATAAGGCGTGCGCGGGCTTGATCACCGATTTGAAGCAACGCGGCTTGTTGGACGATACGCTGGTCATATGGGGTGGCGAGTTTGGGCGCACTCCGATGGTGCAGGAGAATAATGCGGGTACGGGAGAGATCACCGGACCTGGTCGAGATCACCATAAAGAGTGCTTCAGTATTTGGATGGCCGGAGGCGGCGTGAAAGGAGGGCTTACCTACGGTACTACTGACGAGTTCGGCTTTGGGATCGTTGAAAACGAAGTGCACGTTCACGACTTTCACGCAAATTGTCTCCATTTATTGGGGATCGATCACGAGCGCATGACCTACCGCCATCAAGGTAGAGACTTCCGCCTGACGGATGTACACGGTCATGTCGTACATGATATAATCGCCTAGCGAAGTAGAGTTATCTATGATGCTTCAGAATCCCTCTTATGAAATCTTTTGCGCTTCCTTCTG
>JBCCZW010000188.1:0-7548 GCA_039186805.1 Verrucomicrobiota bacterium | reverse complement strand
GCGTGCGCGGCCGATCGACTGGCGACCGGCGGCGCGGACGGCCGCGGTTACGTGACGCTCTTCCGCGTCCCGCCTGCGGCATTGACGCCTTTAAAATAAAGACTCCGGGGATGCGGGCTCGCGTTGGCGATTTATCTGGCGGCAATCAGCAGAAGGTGCTGCTTGCGCGTTGGTTGGCTGCGGATCCCAAGACCCTTATTTTGGACGAGCCTACGAGAGGGATCGATGTTGGGGCCCGGGCCGAAATCGAGAAGCTCATTGAGGATCTGAGCGTCAAGGGTCTCAGCATTTTGATGATTTCCTCGGAAATGGATGAGGAAGTGCGGTGTTGCCACCGAGTTTTGGTACTTCGAGATCGAGAGATAATCGGGGAGCTGCAAGGAAAAGAGATTAGCGAGCAATCGATTGTATCTAAAATTGCCGCGCACCGGCAGGAGGCCACCGCATGAGTGCGAGAGAGAGCTTGCAAAAGACGCCAATTCTCTGGCCGATTTTCGGTATCGTATTCCTTCTGCTGATACTCGCGTTTTTAAAGCCGGACTTCTTCAGCATTCGAATTCAGGACGGACACCTTTACGGCAATTTGATCGATATCTTCACGCAGAGTTCGCATGTGATGCTTCTCGCTATGGGCATGACGCTCGTGATCGCTGTGGGTGGGGTAGATCTATCTGTCGGATCGGTGATGGCGCTCGCCGCGACGACGACTATGGTATTGATCGAACAGGCGGGCGTGGGCCTTTGGCTTGCAATTCCTGTCGGTTTGGTTGCGGGGACAATGATCGGCGCCGCCAACGGCGCATTGGTGGTTTTTGCCAAACTCCAGCCTATTGTGGCAACGCTGGTATTCATGGTAGCAGGACGAGGCATCGCGCAGCTGGCGAGCAATAGCAACGTGATCACCGTAAATAACGAGGCGATGAAGACTTGGGGCAACGGCCACTTCTTGGCGATTCCCATTTCCTTGTGGATGGTCGGACTCGTATTCGTTGTATTGTATTTTCTACTACGAAAGACAGCTCTTGGCTTGCTCGTAGAGGCGGTGGGCGACAACGAAAGGGCAAGTCAGTTTTGCGGGATCGATTCGAACCGGCTACGGATCATCGTTTATGCTTTTTGCGGTATGTTGGCTGGGATGGCTGGACTCATGCGGGCCGCGAGCACAGTGGTGGCGGACCCAAATACGATGGGACTGATGTTGGAGCTCGATGCGATTTTTGCAGTGATCATTGGCGGAACAGCCTTGACGGGGGGGCGATTCATGCTGGGGGGATCGATTTTGGGGGTCATTCTACTTCAGACCCTGACGACGACCCTGATCGCTTTGGATATGCCTCCCGCTTGGGCTCCCGCGCCAAAGGCGGTAGTGATCGTGGCGGTATGCTTGATGCAGTCCGGCGCATTCCGAAAGGAAGTATTCGGCCTCTTCCGACTTAGAAGGGCAGGATTATGAGGCTGTCGGCGAGCAAGCTCTCTCTGCTATCTACAGCGTTCGTTCTCCTATTGCTGTTCACTATTTGCGCGGTTTCTTTTGACGGCTTTTTCAGCATGCCGATGATCGCTAATTTGCTGCGGAATAATGCCTATCTGGGCATTATGGCGGTTGGGATGACTTTCGTTATCCTCTCCAAGGGGATCGACCTTTCGGTAGGGGCTGTCTATGGATTCACTACGGTACTGCTGGCTTCTCTTTACGAAAGCGGGGCGGTTTCGGGTCCGCTTGGTTGGGCGATTGCGCTGGGGCTTGGTCTGGGCTTCGGTCTCTTTATGGGCACCTTGATCGTCCGCTATGAGTTACCTCCTTTTTTGGTGACTTTGGGTGGCATGTTTTTCGCCCGCGGGATGGCGTTCGTCATTACAGAGCAGTCTTTGAATTTCAGTTCTTCCTTTTACGATAGCGTGGCGAATATCGAAGTTCAGATTGGGCCAAGAGCGTATGTAGGCTTGGGAACGATTCTGTTTGCCGTCGTATTTCTTGCGGCGCTCTACGTTCTTAATCTGACCCGTTTCGGTCGGAGCGTCTATGCGGTAGGAGGCAATGAGGATTCTGCCCGTTTAATGGGCTTATCCGTTGATCGTATCAAGATTTCGGTATACGGAGTTAACGGCTTCTGCGCGGCATTGGCAGGGGTGCTCGGAACAATGAGCACCGAGTCTGGAAACCCGGTGAACGGAAATATGGACGAATTGGATACAATTGCTTCAGTTGTGATCGGCGGTACGTTGCTGACTGGTGGCAAAGGCGGCGTGTTTGGAACTTTGCTTGGGGTTTTGATTTTCGCGATTATCAAAGCCATCCCGGATTTCGGAAACATTTCATCGCCGATGATTATGATCATCAAAGGAGGTTTGTTGCTTAGCTTTATTCTGCTCCAGGCGCAGCTGTCGCGTATCAAGCCGAAGGCGGAGACGATCGTCGTCAAATCCTGATCAGATGCGGATCGCGAATTGGTAACGACGTGATCGTCCACGCTATTTTATGACATGGGCAAGAGTCTCTTTACTCGTTTTCTGATCATCGCGCCATTTTTGGTAACCGCAGCTTTTGCTGCTGAAAAGACGAATGTTATCTATGTACTCGCGGACGATCTTGGCTACGGCGATTTATCTTGTTACGGCCAGAAAAAGCTTCAGACCCCGAATATCGATCGGTTGGCGAGCGAAGGGGCGAGGTTTCTCAATCATTACTCGGGCAACACGGTTTGCTCGCCTTCGCGCGCAGTATTGATGACGGGGCAGCATCCCGGACATGTTTATTGTCGCGGTAACCTTCGAGGGGAAGTGGGTGCGGCTCTGGATCCTAAAATGACGGTCTTACCGGAACTCTTCAAGAAAGCGGGATATGCGACCGGCGCCTTTGGCAAATGGGGGTTGGGGATTACTTCAAATGGGGGAGACGAGAGTCCTTTGACGCATGGCTTCGATGAATTCTACGGTTGGAAAAGCCAAGTCATCGCCCACACCTATTATCCGTCTGCGATGGTTTACAACGACAAAGAGATTCCGATGCAGGACGGGGAGTATATTCACGACACCATTATGGAGCGAGCAATGGCCTTCATCGAATGTAATGCAGTTTCGGATACGCCTTTCTTCTGCTATATCCCTACTGCGGTTCCTCATGCGGCGATGCATGCCCCAAAGGAATTGCACGAAAAATGGCGCAAGGTCTTCCCTCAATTCGATGACAAGATCGGCAGATACAAGGCAGGAGAAGAGCCCTGTCCCGATGTCCAGAACCCGATCGCGGGTTATGCGGCGATGATGGAGAACTTGGACAATCAGATTGGAGCCATTCTAGATCGCTTGGAGGCGCTGGGGATCGATGAGAACACCCTGGTCATGTTTACGAGCGATAATGGGGCTCATAAGGAAGGAGGGCACGATCCGAGTTTTTGGAATTCGACCGGTTCATTACGCGGTCACAAGCGGGATATGCACGAAGGGGGAATCCGCACGCCGATGTTGGCGAGATGGCCGGGCACCATCCGAGCGGGCAGCGAACCCGCCCATATCAGCGCGTTTTGGGACGTCATGCCCACTGTCGCTGAGCTGATCGATGTGAAATTGCCGCGGCAGGCGGATGGGATCAGTTTTCTGCCCACTCTCAAGGGTGAGCGGCAGCAAGCTCATGAGTATCTGTATTGGGAATTCCGAAAGGGGATGGACCAATTCCTATTCTCAAGAGCGGTGAGAATGGGTCAGTGGAAGGCTTATTTGGAGGAAGGAAAGCAACTCGAGTTGTTCGACCTTGAAGCCGATCCATACGAGAATAAGGACCTCTCGGCCTCTCATCCGGAGATCGTCGAGCGCATGATGCAAGTCATGGAAGAAGCTCACACTCCCTTGGAAAATTAGAAGATAACGATTCGGCGGCAGCAGCTGGCTGCGAGCTGCCGGTTTGCGTGAAGAGATGTTAGGGCAGGTCGGGGTTTTACGATTGGCAGAATGATATCTGAGAAGTCGCTAATTATCGCAGGTGAAGGATTGCCCTCGAAAAGTTTGAGCGTTCGACTGGCCTTATGGTAACTCCTGGATTTGGGAGCGTAATTCGTTGACTACGTGTGTGTTTCTATTGATCGGTTTTGAACGAAATTGACGAAGTCTTGTCATACCATCACGCAAAACCCCACAACATTTATGATTCGAAAGTTCATTCTCTCAATTGCGCCGGTTCTGTTATCTGCGTCGATGCAGGCTAGCTTTGCGCCGCAGGTGTCTGAGTACTTTATCACTCAAGAAGCCGATTTCGACGTGGATGTCGATCGGCAGGTCGTCGAGTACGAGTTTACGCTCAGGGCGCGTAAGCCTTTGCCGGAAGGCAGTCTGATCCAGATTCGTTTTCAGAATCCCGCTTCGAAGAACGATTTCTTTGTTCGGGAGCACGTGGTGACTCACCATGAAAGAGAGATTTTCTTCACCTCGGGGAATGTCGATGGCTTGAAGTTGAACAAGGACTATCGCATCGAAGCCACGCTTTTCGACTCTCCGAGCAAGGGCCAGATTCTGTGCGAACACAGTCAGCGTCTATTCTTTGAAATGAAGAAGAAGAAGTATAAGGATCAAGTGAAGGATTGGTATGAGGGGCGAGGCGGCAGTCGCCGCTCGAACGCCTCGACTGGTTCGAGTACTAGCTCTTCTTCGGGACCTAAGAGCGATCCAAGATTTCAACATCGTCACCGATAGAGATTTTCCCGCTTTTCGTCTGGTGGACGTAGTTTTGACCGAATACTACGCCCTTATCGACTCTTCGGTATCCCGATAGCGTCTTGAGCGGTTCGGGTCCGTCGAAAGCTGATTTTTCGGGGTCCACGGTCGTCATGATGCACCGGGAGCATTGGCCGCTGGCTTTGAGCGTAATGTCGCCGATGCGTATTCGTTTCCACTCATCTTCTTCGAAAGCCTGGCAGTTTTCGATCACGATGTTTGGGCGAAAGCGTTTTATGGACACGGGTGTATCCAATTTTTGGTTAAGGTCTTCGAGGGACGCTTTAGAGATAATGAGAATCGGGTAGCCATCGGCAAACGCGACTTGGTCCTCCGGGTGATTTTTTACGGGTCGATCGAATCCCGGGTCGAGACCAACCAAGCGGACGGAAACGCCCAGGAACTCAGAAAGCCATGCAGCGATTTCGTCGCCTGCATCCTTCGCTTGGAAATAGTTTTTCCAAACGTGAGTTTTTACGAGTGGGTTCTCGTTCGACTGCTGGAGCGTAAAGTCGCCTTTCTCCGGGGCCCTCAAACGAATGGAATTTCGACTGATTATCTCAACTTCGAGAGACGAGAGTTTCGGATATTTTCGCTGGGTAATTATATCGGAATGGTCATTGGTAGTGATTAACCAACGACGATCTCCAGTCGGTCCGTAAACGTCGAAGTCGAGGGAGTTGACCTCCTGAAGTTTGGATGACTTTATTGGGTATCTAAACAGATGAGCGACTTTGGGCATACCGCTCATAATCGAGCGCGTTTTACATTCGGCAATGGTAATTTAGCTGTGAAAGACTGCTTGTATCGCAGGTTTAGGGTTACGATGGGGCGCGTTTAAGGGATTGGCATCGCGTTTGCTGATAGGGTAGCAAGTGCGACAGCGTTAAGTCGTGCGACTACCTCTAACACGACAATATAATAGCCATGAGAATCGAAATACCACGTGAATGCGAAAGACTGGGAGCGATGCAGATTTACGGTCTGCAGAAAGTGTACGAGCTTGATGGGGGTGGAGATTTTGGATACGACGAATCGAACAACGATTCCGTAATACAACGCATTCCGTCGGAAGCGCTTTACGAGCGACAGAAAAAGATGGCGATCGTCGTGCCGGTGAAAAACGAGCGATTGAAACTAATCGAAGGGGTTTTAGTCGGAATTCCGCACCCGTGTCAGATTATCGTAATTTCCAACAGTCCAAGAGGTCCCATTGATCGCTTCCAACTCGAAAAGGAAGCGATTACTAATTTCTGCAAGTTCACTAACAAGAGAGTATTGGTTGTTCACCAGAAGGATCCAGGCGTCGCCAAGGCCATCGAGATGGCCGGCTATACGGAGTTGTTGGGGGACGATGGGTTGGTGAAGTCCGGCAAAGCGGAAGGGATGATCATGGGTACGCTGCTTGCGAAGTGGTTGGATAATGAATACATCGGCTTCGTGGACAGCGACAATTATTTCCCTGGGGCTGTTCATGAGTATGTCCAAGAGTATGCGGCAGGGTTCGAGATGTTTGATCAGGGGCAGACATTCGTTCGAATTTCTTGGCATTCTAAGCCCAAGGTGATGGAGAGTTCTCTGTTCTTCGCGAAATGGGGACGCAGTTCCCGGCACTCGAATAAGACTCTCAACAAGCTGCTTTCCAATTTCGGAGGCTATGAGACCGAAATCGTAAAGACAGGCAATGCCGGGGAGCATGCCTTGACGATGGACTTGGCATTGAATATTGAATACGCAGCTGGATATGCAGTGGAGACTCACCACTTTATCAATTTGATTGAAATGTATGGCGGCATACTCCCATCGCCCGACCCAGAGCGAATGAAGGAAAAGATAACCATCTGCCAGATCGAGTCGAGGAATCCGCATTTGCATGAGTCGAAAGGCGAGGATCATGTCGAAGATATGATCGATGCATCGCTGTCGGTGATTTATCATTCCGATCTCTGTCCGGAATTGCTGAGAAGAGAGATCGCAGAGGATCGCGCTAAGCGAAGAGAGTTGAAGGAAGCCGAAGGACCGGCTCCGGTTAAGGTTTACAGCAATTTGAGTAACCTAGACTTGGATACTTTCCTCGAGCATTGCGAAGTCGCTTTCGGTCAAGAGACCGAAGCCTTGGCGATCAGTTGAAAGACAGAGCGGACTTCCGATATCTCATGAGCGCGATCGCCATCTTTACCGATCTCGATGGAACCTTGATCGATTTCGAGACTTACTCTCCGGAATTGGCAAAGCCGTATGTGCATCGCTTGGTCGAAAGAGGAGCATTGGTCGTTTTCTGTTCGTCCAAGACCTTTGCGGAGCAGTTGGTTCTGCAAAGAGAGCTGGGCATCGAAATGCCGTGTATCGTCGAGAATGGGAGCGCGATTGTGGCTCCTGAGGGTTTTTGGAAGGAACTGCCTGAGGGCGGAAAACTTGTCGATGGATGGGTTCGCATCGAACTCGGGATTTCGTCCAGCGAGATCAAGCATCGAGTTGGTCGCATCGAATCGCTCATTGGTCAGAGCTTGATGGGTTTTGGTTCGATTCTAGCCGAAGATGTGGCCCGCATTACAGGGCTTGATTTCCTTTCTGCGAAGCGAGCTCAAGAACGAGATTACAGCGAAACTCTCGGCAAGGCCTTGCCTGACGAAGTTTGGGATGAATTAGATCTCGTTTTTATGAAGCAAGGTTTGAAGTGCTTGCCGGGAGGTAGGTTTCACACCGTGATTGGAGGTCAGGCGGATAAGGGCGCAGCCATCCGGCAGTTTGTTGAAGTCTGGCAGAGTCAGTTTGGGGACACTTTGGAAACGGTGGGCTTGGGAGATTCGGAGAATGATCGCGAGCTTTTAGCGAACGTCG
>JBCCZW010000187.1:0-7561 GCA_039186805.1 Verrucomicrobiota bacterium | reverse complement strand
GGAGATATGAATGGAGAGTTGGATGACCAAGAATTATCGATGTACTTTCTTTGCCAGGGCCAGCGTGCCCGTTGTAACGTTTCCCTTTTGGCTTGAGAGGGTCGATCGGGTTGGAGACGACGTCGGGAATGGCTTTGGCGAAGGCGTCTGAGAAGATGAGTTGATGCTTAGACCCACCTTCGTTCTTTGGATTCCGCCTAGGCAATGAGCGTTGCTTGAAGTAGACTTTCGCTCCGCTGGTCGGACTGAAGTCCAACCTCCTTGAATGGGTGTTGGGTGGGCGGCAGGATGCCGCCCCTCCTTTTGAGCTGTTGGGCTTTGGGTCATCGGGCTCACGCCCGATGCTAGCTGTTGTGGGGTTGAGCGCTTAGATTTGCTCGAGTTCGAAACCGTCTTTGCTGTCCAGGATCTTCCAGCCTTGGGCCGTTAGGGAGTCGCGGAGTTCGTCGGCTTTGGCCCAGTCTTGGGCTTGCTTGGCTTCCCAGCGTTGCTGGGCGAGGGTTTTGATTTCGTCGGGGGCCTCGACTTTGGGTTTTTCGATGACGACTTGCTCTAGATCGTAGCCAAGGGCAAAGATGAGCTTGTGGAATGGATACACTGCGTCAGCCCCTGGCTTTGCTTTTATTGCAGTGAATATGCCTCCGAGCGCTCCGGGTATATTCATGTCGTTTGAGAGTTTCGCCCATGCTTCTGAGAAGGCGCCCCAGTCGTCTTCGAGATGCTTTCCTTTGGCAATTTCTTTGAGGACTGCTGAGCGCTTTAGACCTCCTATGGCGAGGATCTCGTCGGAGAATTTGCGGAGCTTGACCAAGGCGCTTTGGGCGGCGACGAGGGAGTCGTCGGTGAAGTTAAGAGTCTGGCGATAGTGTCCAGCGGTGAGCGCGTAACGAAGCACTACGGGTGTATAGCCTTTGGCCTCAATGTCATCGACGGTGTAAAAGTTCTTGAGGCTTTTTGCCATCTTGGCTCCGTCGACTAGAAGGTGGGCCGGGTGTATCCAGTGGTTAAAGAATTTGAGGTTGTCCTCGGAGCATTCGGATTGGGCGATCTCGTTTTCGTGGTGAGGGAAGATGAGATCGACGCCGCCGGAGTGAATGTCGAGGTTGTTGCGCAAGTACTTCAGCGACATGGCGGAACATTCGATATGCCAGCCTGGGCGGCCTTCGCCCCATGGGCTGTCCCAATAGAAATTGCCGTCGGTGGGTTTGCGGCTTTTCCACATGACGAAGTCGGCTGGGGAGTCGCGTACGTATTCGTCGTCGTCGATGGGCCCCTCGTCTTGGTCGGAAGGATCGGCGTCGGTGAGGAGTTCGCGTTCTTTTATGCGGGATAGCTTTCCGTATTCATCGAATGAGGACACGCGAAAGTAGACTGAGCCGTCTTCGGAGGCGTAAGCGTGACCGCGTTCGAGGAGTTGCTCGATCATCTCGATTTGTTCTGGGATGTGCTCGGTAGCTTTGGGCTCTACGTTAGGTTCGAGCAGGTTGAAGCGCTTGCAGTCTTGGTGAAAAATCTTGGTCCAGTATTCGGTGAATTCCGAAAGTTCGCGACCTTCTTTGATAGATTGCGTGATGGTCTTGTCATCGACATCGGTTAGATTGCGTACGTGGACGACTCTGTAGCCAGCGATCTGCAAGACGCGTCGAAGGACATCTTGGTTGAGAAATGTGCGGAAGTTGCCGATGTGGGCTTGAGCGTATACGGTGGGACCGCAGCAGTACATGCCAATGGTATTGCCTTTGGTGGGAACGATGGTTTCCGCTTTGCGGGAAAGGGTGTTGTGGAAGGTGACTGCTTGCATGTTTGAAAGGCCTGGAAGTCGCTGGTGGAGAGGTGGGAGGATGGATTTTGCTTTGTTTTTTGTCCGCAGATTTACGCTGATTTTTATGATGGGCTCTGAGGACTTAATCTTGTGGGATGTTAGGCTTTGCTGGTCGGACTGAAGTCCAACCTCCGGGAGGATGGGCTTTGACGGCTTCTCGATTTGATTGGGAAGCGGCGTGCCCTTATTAGCAGGGACAACAACAGGCGCAAACTCTTGCGTTGGAGAGTTCTTCTGAATTGCGTGTTGTTTTTAGGTACTTCATTTAGCCAGGAGTTTTATGGACCATTCTGATCGTAAGGGAGATTTCAAGCTCGATTTGGCGCGTCGTCCTCGGAGGCTGCGCCGTACGCCATCGCTTTTGGCGATGACCCAGGAAACCTGGTTGAGAGTGGAGGACTTGATTGCTCCGCTTTTCGTGATCGATGGCGATGGGGAAATGGAACCGGTGGGAAGTATGCCGGGCGTTTACAGGAGAAATTTGAAGGACTTGGTAAGGGAGTGTAAGGAGCTTGCTGAGCTGGGCGTGAGAGCGGTGGCTTTGTTTCCGAGTATTGATCCGTCTTTGAAGGATGCGGTAGGAACAGAGGCGAGCAATCCAGATACTCTGGCGCTGAGGACGGTGAAGGCGATTAAGGATGCGGTGCCGGAGATGACGGTGATTACGGATGTCGCTTTGGATCCTTACACATCGCATGGACATGACGGTGTTTTAAATGAAGCGGGCGACTATGTTTTGAATGACGAGACGGTGGCTTTGCTTTGCGAAATGTCGGTACTGCAAGCAGAAGCGGGTGTGGATGTTGTGGCGCCGTCGGATATGATGGATGGGCGGATTGGGGCTATTCGCGAGGCTTTGGACGGTTGTGGATATGTGGATACGGCGATCATGGCGTATTCGGCGAAGTTTGCTTCAGCGTATTACGGACCTTTCCGCGAGGCGGTTGGCTCAGCTTCCGCAGCGGGGACGACGACCTTAGATAAGAAGACGTATCAGCTGAATCCGGCGAATCGTCGGGAGGCGATCGCGGATGCGTTGCTAGATGAAGAGGAAGCGGCGGACTTCTTGATGGTGAAGCCGGCGGGTCCCTATTTGGATATTATTCGCGAGTTGCGGGACGAGTCGGCCTTGCCTTTGGCAGCGTATCAGGTTTCGGGCGAGTACGCTCAGATCCATGCTGCGGCGGAGAAGGGCTGGCTGGATTATGAGAAATGCCGGGACGAGTCTTTGTTGGCGATCAAGCGTGCGGGGGCGGATTTGATTTTGAGCTATTTCACGAAGGAAATGGCGGGCGCCCTACGGGCGAATAGCGAATAGTAAATTTGGAAGGTTGAGGGAGGTGGCGGGATTTTCGGATCTGTCGCCAGATCCGCTACTTGATGTTGGGCAGTGTTAGGACCGGACAGAGCCGGTCCCTCCAATTGTGGGCTCTGCTAGGTTCGACGCGGCGGCCGAACCCTCTATGGAAAACGCTCGGTTGGTGGACCGAGCGTTTTTAGTGAAATTGGTTTAGAGAGGGGCTTTCTCTTCTTCGTTGTCGTCGTCTGGAGGACCGCCCTCGTAGACGTCGTCTTCTTTTTCCTCCTCTTCGTCCTCGTCCCATTGGAGGTTTTCGGATTCGGAGATCTTCTTGGCCTCTTCTTCGTCGTCGATGTCTGGCAGGTCTTCGATGTCTTCGCCCTCATCGTCTGAGCTGGAATCGTCGCTGTCGAGCTCCCAGCCGGCTGGGACGTAGTCGAGGATGGAGGTGACTTCGTTGAAGAGGTGCATTGCCCGACCTTCGATGAAGCTGTTGTTTTCCTCTTCGCGGATTTGCTCTTCGACTTCGTCGATGGTGAGCTGCTGCTCGAAATCGATCATGTCGTTGAGGAGATTGACGCGAATCTTTGTGATATGGTTGAGGAAGTCGGCGTAGGGTCCGTTTTCTTCGTCAACGATGTCGGGGAGTCCGAAGAGTGGATCTTCGCTGTCGAAGAATGATTCCTTGCTGCGAACGAGGCGGATGATGCCATCGCCGAGGTCTTTTTCGATGCGAAATGGGATGAAGGCTGCGTCTAGGAGGTCTTGATCGAAATTGTATTCGCGGAGGGGTTCGGTGAGATCGATGATGTGGGAGATTTGGCGAGGGTCGACAATACTGAGACCATCCACGTCCCAATGAACGTCGTCGCTGACTTCCTTGACCCACCAGTTCAGATCTTCTCCAAGTCTGACGCTGCACCACTCGATATGATTTTTTGCGCTCGGCATAATTTACAATTTCAGCTCCACCAAAAAACGGCTGATTTCGGTAAGTCAACTAATGAAGTATCAAAATACCACAAATCGTTTTCGGTGGTGCAGGCGCTTAGGTTTTCGGGTTGACTGGAGGGGTGGGGTTGAGGCTGAGGAGTTGCCATTACTTTAGGTTGGGCTCTTGGGGAAAAGTGACGCGACTGAGAGGAAACTAGATGTGAATTCGGACGATTCTCAAGAGAGTTTAACCTTTTTGAAAGGCGATTCGCGGCGTCTTTGAAATATGGATATTTTATGGAGGCTGGAGAGAGCTGATTCGTTTGTAGCCGAGGCGACGGAGACTCTTTTGAGTGAAGGGATTTTTTCTTTTCAAAGAGGGCGGCTTCTGCTCGTGTCGGGCCAGCATGGCTTTCCTCTACAAGAATCTCATTAAGCCTTTCTTTTTTAGTCTCGATCCTGAGAAAGCGCATGAAGTGGCGGTCGACAGCCTCGCTTTGGCGTCGAAGGTGCCGGGACTGCGGTCTTTGATGGCGGCGGCGAATCGGCTGCCTAGCGATGTGGAGCCGGTTGAAGCGTTTGGCTTGAAGTTCCCAAACCGAGTGGGTTTGGCGGCTGGGTTCGATAAGAACGCCGTGGCTTGGCCGATGTTCGAGGCCTTGGGATTCGGTCACGTGGAGATTGGAACGGTGACTTTCGAGGCTCAACCGGGGAATCCGAAGCCGCGTTTGTTTCGTTTTCCAGAGGAAGAAGCGGTGTTGAATCGCATGGGCTTCAACAATGAGGGAGCGGTTGCAGTGGCGGCGCGTTTGGCCAAGTTGCCTGGTCCGGGAGAGAGGGGGATTCCGCTGGGAATCAACATTGGGAAGTCGAAGGTGGCTCCATTGGATAAGGCGGTGGAGGATTATGTGGGCTCTTTTGAGCTGTTGGCGGATTTGGCGGATTATATTGTAATCAATGTAAGCAGCCCGAATACGCCGGATCTACGGAAGTTGCAGGAGGAGGATCGACTGCGGGAGCTTCTGGGCGAGTTGGTTCGATTAAACGGCGAGCGGCGAGGCAAAGGCGCCTTTGGGCGCAAGCCGATTCTGTTGAAGATCGCTCCGGATTTGAGCGAGGGTCAGCTCGACGATATCTTGTCGATCCTGGTCGATCTAAATTTGGATGGTATCATTGCGACGAATACGACGATGTCGCGTCCGGGTCCGTTTGAGGACGTGGATGAAGCGGGTGGTCTCAGCGGCAAACCGGTTGAGGAGATCTCGACGGAGATTGTCGCAATGATTGCGAAGAAGACGGAAGGGAAGTTGCCGATAATCGGTGTTGGCGGAATCGCTGACGGCGAGGGCGCGAGGAAGAAGATCGATGCGGGAGCGATTATGGTACAGGTGTATTCAGGAATGATATACGAAGGACCCTTTCTCGGGAAGCGCCTGGCGCGGCATCTAGCGAACGAGTTGGGCGACAGGCGGTAAGTTCAGGGGTCGGGTATCGGGAGTTTGGGTTTTGCCCGAAGGATGGCTTTGGCGTTCCCGAGGTTTTAATTAAAATGCTTGAGCGCTTCGCGTTTGGCTAGGGAGGGCAGGTCGTGGGTGGCGGTGTAGTTGAGGACCCATGACGGGTCGGTTTTGGCGTATTGGCGGAGAGCCCAGCCGATTGCTTTCTGGATGAAGAATTCGTTGGAGGGAAGAGTGGATTGGATGGCATGGCCGAGGAGTTGGGTGTCGGTTTCGGCTTTGCGAAGAAGTTGCCAGATGAGGGTCACGCGTTGGAGCCAGATGTTTTCAGAATCGAGCCAGACTTGGATTTGAGCGGGGATTTGATTGGGTTGGGTGAGGAGGGCGTGGGCGATGCCGTGGGGAGCGATTGAGTCGACGGTATCCCACCAGGATTTGGATACGATCAGGTTTTCGAGAAAAGGAAGGTCTTCGAAAGTGAAGGATTTTTTGCGTCGTTTCATTAGGGTGGTGGCCATGTAATGATACTCGCGGTGGGGTTGATTCCACAGGTCGTTGACGAGCGCTTGGAATTCGCGGCCTACGGGAATCTCTCGGTTTTGGAGAGCCTCCTTGAGGGCTTCGCCTTGGGCGGTGGCTTGGAGTCCGTAGAATGGAAATTGGTCGCGGAGATATTTGGACATTGCGGTTGCTTTGGCGGGGTTGGCGCGTATCTCGATGGCTTTTTTGATGTGGGAGAGTTGGAGCGTGCGCATGGGTTGATCCGGTTTTGGGTCATCGGACTTACCCGTCTTCGCCTTTGGCTTCGTTGAGGCAGGCTGTCCGATGCTACTTTTGAGTGAGGGCCGATTAAGATTTTTTTGGGAAGTGTTTGCGGTAGAGACCGCGGAATTGGTGATAGGTGAGGCCGAGCGTGGCGGCGGCTTCAGCTTGCTTGTGTTTGGCGGTTTGGAGGGCTTGCTCGAGTCGGCGTTTTTCTAGATGAGCGATTTCGGCTTGGAGGGGGAGCGATTCTGTGGGAGCGACGTAGCTTTCGCGCTTGATTGGAATTTCTGAGTAGGGGGGGCGGAAGGGGTCGAACTCAATACTAGAGATGGTCCGGTCTTGGTGACGGTAGACGCTGCGTTCGATGACGTTTTTGAGTTCGCGGACATTGCCGGGCCAATCGTAGTTGTTGAGTTGCTTGAGGGCTGATGCTGAAAAACTAGGAGTTGAGGTCAATTGGAGTTCTTGGGCCATGGAAGCGGCGAAGTGCATTCCGAGATGCTCGACGTCACCGGCGCGAAGCCTGAGCGGCGGTATGTGGAGGACTTCGAAGGAGAGGCGATCGAGGAGGTCTTCTTTGAATTTTCCGTCTTTGGCCATTTTGCGGAGATCTGCGTTGGTGGCGCCGATGATGCGAACGTCGACGTCGATGGGCTCGGAGCTGCCGACGCGCTCGAAAACCGAATACTCGACTGCTCGGAGGAGCTTCTCTTGGATGGCGATCGAGGTAAGGCCGATTTCGTCGAGGAATAGCGTTCCTCCTTCGGCGGCTTCAAAACGGCCGGTTCTGCGTTTTACGGCTCCGGTGAAGGCTCCGGCTTCGTGACCGAAGAGCTCGGATTCGAGAATAGACTCGGCGAGAGCGGCGCAGTTGAGGGCAATGAGGGGCCCGTCCCAACGTTGGGAAAGGTAGTGGAGGCGGGAGGCGGCGAGTTCTTTGCCGGTGCCCCGTTCGCCGATGATGAGGACAGGGCGATCGATCTTGGCGACTGCAGACAGGCTTTCCTGAAAGTCTATGAAAGACTCGGATATGCCGATCGCCTCCGGGAGCGGATTAGCGGAATAAGAGAATGGCAAACCTTGGTTTCTTTGCATGGCTATAAATACCAAATATTGGCTAAATAACCTGAATATCGTCCGATGAATTGCGAGTGAAATTTAATTTTAATCCTTAAGTATTTGATAATCAGTGTGAAAAGAATTAAGTGAATAAGGTTGGCACGCTTAATGTTAGTAGAGATTTGAACTTAAAATTAGGAAACAAAATGGGAATATTTACCAGAT
>JBCCZW010000186.1:0-7578 GCA_039186805.1 Verrucomicrobiota bacterium | reverse complement strand
TTTTACTGCCGCCTCCGACTGCGAACCCTCGACTAGGTTGGAGAGACTTAGACTTGGCGGGCGTTGAGAAGAAGTTTGGTATCCCTCCCGAACAGATGGTCGATTATCTGTCCTTAATTGGAGATACCTCCGATAACATTCCAGGCGTGCAAGGCGTGGGACCAAAGACGGCGGTGAAGTGGTTAGTTGAATACAAGACGATTGCAGGGGTTATCGAAAATGCTGAGAAGCTTAAGCCGGTTCGTTTTCAAGAGGTTGTTCCGACGATGAAGAATGCTCTGGAGATCAATCAGCAAATCATTGGGTTCGATATGGATTGTTCCCCGGAAACGATCGAAGAGGGCAAGCTCGATGTGAGCAGACTCTGCGAGATTCTAAAAGAGATGGAAATGAACACCCACCATAAGGAAGCGCTGAAACGTTATGCGCAGGGGGAGCTAGCATTGTAAGAAACGGTTCAGAAATGGCCGGTCTGGATGGGCCAAGATTGATTTTTGGCAGTGTGTGGGACTTCGCGTGAGTTGTTTTTAAGTCTTGGATGATTCCGACGGAGCGGTTTTCGCCGCGGTGCATACGAGAACGTAGACTTAGGAATTCTATCCGGATAAAATGGCTTACCAAGCTGTAGGCTCAGAGCGTTTTTGGTTGGGGGAAAACAAGTCAGCCTACGCCCTTTGGCGTCTCCGGCGTGACAAACTCCGCCGATGCTTCGCCTTGAGCGAAGGCTGGTGTCAAGGGGCGGACTTGAACCGCCGACCAAGAGCTTATGAGTCTCCTGCTCTACCACTGAGCTACCCTGACAACCGTTGAGAGGCAGCAAAAACTGCGTCTGAGCTAAGTCAAGTCAAGACCTTGTTTCGGAGAATTGGGCGATGCTTGGTGACTCTATTCCATCGGGTTCATTTCCGATGCTACTTTTGTTCCGCTAGAACTCCCCGATCTCCGCTGGGACTTTCACTGCGGGAACGAGACCTTTTTTCCTTTGAACAAGAAGTTCAATCTGGCGGATGGTCTCGGCGGGTCCGTCTTCATGGGCGAGGGTTTCGACGGCTTTGTCGGCGTTTTCTTGGTAGCTGGGATTGCTTTCGATCTGTTCGACGACGCTGGCGAGTTTTTCGGGCCACTTCTTTTTGTTGAGACGAACGCCGCATTTGAGGCGTTTGATTTCGTCGCCGAAGAAAAACTGGTCGCCGATGTGGGGTACTACAATATGAGGCTTGCCGCTGTAGAGTACTGAGGCGGTGGTGCCGGCACCGCCGTGATGGATAACTACGGAGGCGTGCGGCAGGAGCTGGTCGTGCGACATTTGGTCGACTTGGAGAATATTGGTAGCGCTGCGAGGGATCTTGAAGCCTGACCAGCCGGGCTGAACGATGAGTTTTTTGTCTTTGGGCCAGTGGTTGACGAGGCGGTCGATGTAGCCTTTGGGGTCTTCGTAGACCATGCTGCCGAAGGTGATGATGGGGACTTTCTCGTCGCCGCAGAAGGTGCGTATGAGGCCGGAGGCTTCGGGCTTCTTTTCCGATTGCCAGCGGCAGTAGCCGGTGAATTGGAAGCGGGGATGCAGCTTTATGTTGGGACGCATGAGGCCAGGTGAAACGGCGACGAGGACGGTTTCGGCGGGCTTGGAGAAGAAGTCGCGGACGGGAGGAAGGCCTTTTTTCTTGAGTTGGCGAGAGATTGTGGAGTTGATGGCAGTATCGACCACTACGTTGCCGAGTTTCCAAGCGAATCGATTCCAGCTTTCTTGGAACCAGTCGGGCATACCGCGTATACGAGGAAACTCATGGGGCGGCATGTAGCGGGATGGGATGGTGTTGTGAGCGAAAGCGTAGGTGGCGAAGGGAACTCCTCTGCGGTCGGCAATCGCTTTGTTCATCGGGAACAGATAGGAGGAAATCAGGGCATCGGCGCCCTCGAGGACCTCGTCCATGCTGTCGATTATCTCTTCGATGTAGGGTGAGGCGGCTTTATAGAGTTCTCGGAGCTGGGCGATGGGCGAGCGGAGCTTTTGGAGGCGTCCCATCCAGTATTGCAGTTCGGCGCGTTCCCAGTGAGGCGGGATGTTGAAGAAAGGAACTCCGGCGTCTTCGACTTCTTTTTGGAAGGGTTTGCTGGTTGCGAAACGAACTACGTGTCCGGCTTCCTGCAGCGCTACGCCCAAGCGTATGATCGGGTAGATATCTCCAGTGGAGCCGTGCGTAGTGAGTACGATCGTCATGAGAGAAGGATTCCGAACGGGGTATGGCCAATACCGCCTTCTCTCAGAATAGATAGAAGTGGCGTTATTGCAAATCCTGCAGTATCTTTCTCAGTTCGGCTTCGGGCGTTTCGTGGCGCTGGTCGATGGCGAGCTGTAGCGCAGATTCCAATACGGGCTTCGCGCCGTCCGGTTTTTGCAGTGAGAGCAGGCATTTCCCTTTGAGGATTGCCGCCATCATCCAATCTGGCTTTTTCTCGAGACAGAAGTCGAAGGCTTCGATGGCGGCTTCGTAGTTTTCTTCTTCTTGATAGGCTTGGCCTAGAGAGAAGCGGAACAGTTCGTTGTTCGGATTTTTGGATACGAGTGTTTCGAAACGGGCTGATTTCATGTGAGTGTCGTTTGCCCGCCATCCTTTACTTCAATGGCGAGGGTTTCTTTTTTGTAAAGCGGCGGGGGTTACGTTTATGTCGCAAAAGCGTTCGTCGCGGTCTTGTCTGGAGATTCTGATGAATTTAGACTTCGGGAGGCTTTGCAGAAATTGGCGTCCGTAAGTTTTTTGAAGGATACGCGAATCGAGGATGGTGATGAGGCCTCGGTCGTTTTTGGTGCGGATGAGGCGGCCGATGCCTTGACGGAATTTGATAAGGGCTTCGGGAAGGTTGAGCTCTGCGAAGGGGTTGCCTCCGTTCTCTCGGATGCGTTCGGATTTGGCTTCCGGTATTGGGTGAGTGGGGACGTCGAAGGGGAGGCGGGTAACGATGACTTGAGAAAGGGCGGGCCCGGGAACGTCGACGCCGGTCCAAAAGCTGTCGGTGCCGAAGAGGACGCCGTTGCCCGCTTTCGTGAATGCTTGGGTAATCTCGGAGCGAGAGAGCCCTTGGCCTTGGGCGAAGAAGGAGCGGCCTAAATCTAAGAAGTCTTGCTCTAGCTTTTCGGAAACTTTTCGGAGGTCGAAGTAGCTGGTGAAGAGTACAAGGGTTCCACCTTCGACGCGATCAACGCAGTAGCGAATGTAGTCTGCGAGGTATTCGAGGGAAAGTTTGGCTTCGTCTTTAGTGGGAGCGGGAATATCGGTAGCTATATATGCGCGAGTGTTTTCTTCGTAGTCGAAGGGCGAATCGACGCGGACGGCGCGTTCTTGCTCTGCTCCAACTTTGATTTGAAAAGGCTCCATTTGCTGGGCTATTGAAAGCGTCGCGCTGGTGAGCGTGACGGAAATGTCTTTGCCGAATAGCTCCCTTTTCAGATATGGGGCGATGTCGATGGGCGCGGTGCGGAAAGTGACGATTTGGTTGCGGCGTCCGGAACGCTCGATCCAATGGACATGGTCTTCTTCGGCGAGCGCTATGAAGCGACGAATACTTGTATAGTAGCTGTGGATACGGCCGCGTTGATCTTTGAGCTCGTCGTGCATGGGACCGTCTTCGACTTTGGACATGATGTGGTCCATGGTTTGCACGACGGCCTTGAGCGGGGAGAGAATGGTGGGTTCGCACCAGTCTTCTTCGGAGATCCTCACTATAGGGCGCTTATCTAGAAGGGTGGCGTTGATGTATCCGAAAAACTCCTGACAGGCGTCTTGGGCTTCTATGATGAGCTCGAGCTGCTTTTGGTGGGCCAGTTTTTTGACGAGACCCGATTTACGGCGGGGATTGTAGAGGGCTTTGAGCTGGCGGTCTAGACCGTAGGAGGAAATGTGAGCGCCGAAGTGCTCGGTGGCGACGTCGGCGGCAGTGTGAGCTTCATCGATGACTATGAAGTCGTCTGGCAAGAGGATTCCTTTTGCGTTGGGGGCGAAGCCGCCGATGCTGAGAAGGGCGAAGAGCAGGGAGTGATTTACGATGACTACGTTGCACTTTTGGATGGCGGCTTTAGCTCGTTGGTAGTGACAGCTTTGGTGGTTGCAGTTCTTTCGGTTGCAGGCTCCGCCTTCGGCGCTGACGAGTTCCCATACTTCGTAGTTAGGAATTGGATTCAGCTCCTGTCGCAGTCCGGTGTTGGTTTTGGCGGCCCACTCGGAAATACGTTGAAGCTCTTCCATTTCGTCGGTGGGGAAGAGCTCCGTTTTATTCTTTATAGCTTGAGCGAGACGGTTAGGGCAGAGGTAATTGTTTTTTCCGACGAGGACGGCGGATTTGAACTCAGAGTACTTTTGAAGTTCGGGGATTCTCTCGAAAAGATGGCGGCAGATGGGTAGGTCTTTGTTTTGTATTTGTTCTTGGAGGGCAATTGTATTGGAGGATACAATACAGGGCCGTTGACTTTCCACTGAGCGGATGATTCCCGGGATAAGATAGGCGAGGGATTTTCCGACGCCTGTGCCCGCTTCGAAGATGAGCGGAAGGTCGTCGTGCATGTGCTCGGCAACAGCCTGAGCCATTTGCTCCTGTTGGGGCCGATGTTCGAGACCGAGCTCGGTTTGCAGCCAACCTCCTTCGGCGAAAAGCTTTCCGACGAGATCTGGAAGGTAGATCGCGGAAGGGGAGCTTTCGTGGCCGTCGTTGGGAGTGATCATTTAAATGGTGAATGGTGAATGAGGAATTGGGGAGTGAGCGGCAAGGGGGAAGTGGGGGCGTGCGGTTCATCGAGCTCACGCTCGATGCTACTTTGATTGGGTTTGGGGATCGGGTTGGGCTAGGTCCGACGCGGGGGTCGGACCCTGCTGTGGAAGGTCGATGAAGATGGAGGATGGAAGATGATGAGTTTATTGGATGTAGACGTGGTCGCCTTCGTCGACGAGGTCGAAGAGGTGGATGATTTCTTCGTTGGCGAGTTGGATGCAGCCACCACTGGAGGGTTGACCGATTTTGTCTTCGTGGTTGGTGCCGTGGAAATAGATGTAGCGATCATGACTGTCGCGACCGGGGCCGTGGTTATGGCCGCGTTCGAGGCCTTCGAGCCAGAGGATGCGGGTGGTTATGAGGTTGGCTTCTTGCTCTTCATCGCTGAGCTCGCGGTAGGTTTTGCCTATCTCGACGCGACCTTTGAAGACTGTCCCGAGTGGGGCGTTTTCGCCAATTTTTTGGGCGATGCGATGCAGTCCGGTGGGGGTGCCGAAGGAGTTTTCTTTGCAGGATGGGGGCTTCAAACTGGTTGAGACGCTGTAGTGAGCGGTCGGTTGGCCGTCCTCATGCACGGTGAGGGTCTGTTTCTCAATGGAAACGAGAAGCACGCGGTTTGCGGGCTTGATCTTCAGGCCGCGACGCTTATCGGTGTACGGCTGCATTAATATAGAGGACATATCAAAATGGGATATAAAGTTGGCATCGTTGGCGCGACTGGAGCAGTTGGCCAGGAATTCATCAAGCTTCTGCACGACAGGGAATTTCCAGTCGATGAGCTGAAGCTGTTTGCCTCCGCTCGATCTGCAGGAAAACAGGTCGAGGCGTATGGGCAAACCTACACGATCGAAGAAGCCACTGAAACCTGTTTTGACGGCTTAGACTATGTTTTGTTCAGCGCGAGTGGTTCAGTGTCGAAGGCTTTATGTCCGGCGGCTGCGGCTGCGGGAGCGGTGGCGATCGATAATAGTTCAGCGTTTCGGATGGATCCGGAAGTACCGTTGGTGATTCCGGAAATCAACGGTGCGGTGGCGAAGACGAACAAGGGTATCATCGCAAATCCGAATTGCTCGACGATCGTTACTTTGATGGGCGCCTACCCGATGCATAGGGCTTTTGGTCTAAAGAAGATTATCGCTTCAACTTACCAAGCGGTAAGCGGTACGGGAGCAGAGGCGATGGAAGAGCTTGAGAATCAGCTCAAGGCGTGGGCGAAGGGCGAGCCGATGGAGCACAGCGTATATCCCTACCAGATCGCGTTCAATGCCTTGCCCCATGTGGATGTGTTCTTGGAAGATGGATACACCAAGGAAGAAATGAAGATGCTTAATGAAGGAAGAAAGATCATGGATCTGCCTGATTTAAAGGTCTCTTGTACTTGCGTCCGCGTGCCGGTGATGCGCTCTCACTCGATTTCGGTGAGCGCCGCATTCGAGCGCCCGGTGGATGTGGCGAAGGCTCGCGAAGCGATTGCTTTGTTCGAGGGAGTGGACGTGGTCGATGATCCCGAAAACAAGGTTTACCCAATGCCTCTCGATTTTGCCGAGAAGGTGAATTGCGGCGTGGGTCGTATTCGAAAGGATGCGGCGCTTGATAACGGCTTGGCGTTTTGGGTGGTTGGCGACCAGCTCTGGAAGGGGGCTGCCTTGAACGCGATCCAGATTGCAGAGGAATTGATTCGATAGGCGGCTTCTTGAGTCCTTGGTCTTACGACCAAGGTTGCACTTTGAATCTTGAGGGAGTAAGGACCTTCTTCCCATCGGACTTACGTTCGATGCTACTTTGTGGGCCTTGGAGGCTGACCGCGCCCGGATGGAGCTGCATTGGCTTGCGATATGCTGCGGGATCGGTTTGTCTATTAAGTACGACTCTTATACAATCAGCATGAAAAAGCTATTTTTGGTGGGACTTGCCCTTTGTCGCACAGCAAGCGTCGGCGCTCAGACTGAGATAAAGCCTTATGCTTCGGAGGCATCGGTCCATAATTTGGTGGGACAGAAGACGAAGGTTTCGGGCGTCTACTATAAAGATGTCTTCGATGCGCCGGTGATCATGATCAAAGGACACACGTTTTATCTTCTGCAAAACCCACCTTCTAAGAGGACTTATAGTTTCCCCTCGCTGAGCCGCGAGGCTACTGTGTCCGGAACGCTTTATTTTTATGATCACTCGCAGCTGAACAATGCCGAATATGGCGCCATTGATCAAAGATATTTCTTTTTCAATGTGGATGAATCGAAGCTCGAGTTTGGTGAAGCTAAGGTGTCGGAGGGATTGAAGCAGTTTATGAGGACCTGGAAGTATGACACGGAATACACGATGGAACGTGCCGAATCATTTAAAACATCGCTTTCAGCAGAAACCAAGAATCGGCTTGAGAATGCTTCGCCAGAAGCACGTGAATTCGGAGAGGCTTTACTTGAATTAGCCGATGCAATGGGACCCGCTATGATGGACGGTTATCGACTGGTTATCGGAGAGTCTACAATTGAATACCTTAGCCCACAAGGGACGTCCGAAATTCACAATTTCGAGATCATTAGACAGGAAGGGAAGCTTCTTGAAGTGAAGCATCGAGATTTTGATGGTACCATGGCTAGTGTTGAATTCGAGATTCTACCCGATGGTCACTTAAGCGTTTCCAAAGGGGAACTAGGCCGCAGGAAAGGCCCGAAATTTTACTACGAACCTTAGTTCAAAACGATGAAGACACGTTTATAAGCGCGTCTAGACTTACGTTAGCTCCGAGTGCGGATCCGTCTACGTTCTTTGAGGCAAGACTGACGGATGGTGCGCGAGGAGGGACTCGAACCC
>JBCCZW010000185.1:0-7582 GCA_039186805.1 Verrucomicrobiota bacterium | reverse complement strand
ACGCAGCGGATCCTGCCCGTCGATGGGAAAAGTGGCGTCCCACGGTTTCGATCTGCCAACAAGAAGACCTGCTCATAGATCGCTTCGAGCTCCTCTACGACCCCAAGTTCTCCAAAGTCGCCAATATCGTCACTAAAGACCTCGTCACCGTTTCGCCCGAAACCGAAGTCCGTCCCCATCACGTCACCATGGACGATCCCTGGGACTTCCAATCGGTCTACGGAGCTCTCTACGACTTCGCTTCCCACTATCCCTTCGATCCGGATCACGAAGACTACCTCATCCACATTACAACGGGCACCCACGTCTGCCAAATCTGCCTATTTCTTCTCGCGGAGTCTCGACGCATTCCCGCGCGTCTCATTCAGACCGCTCCCCCCAAGAGAAAACAAAACCCGGTGGTCGGCACCTACTCGATCATCGACCTCGACCTCTCCCGCTACGACCCAATAGCTTCCCGCTTCGAAACCGAAAGTCGCCAAGGACAAGACCTCCTTAAGTCCGGCATCCAAACGCGTAATGCCGCTTTCAATACGCTTGTCGAAGAAGTCGAGCAAGTCGCCGTCCGTTCCCGCCACCCCATCCTCCTCACCGGCCCTACGGGCGCTGGCAAATCCCAGCTCGCCAAGCGCATCTACCAACTCAAGACCGCCAAAGCCGGACTCAAAGGCAAATTCGTCGAAGTCAATTGCGCCACCATCAAAGGCGACGCCGCCATGTCCGCCCTCTTCGGACACAAGAAAGGTTCTTTCACCGGAGCCGTCGACGACCGTGAAGGCCTCCTCCGGGCTGCAGACCAAGGCCTTCTCTTCCTAGACGAGATCGGCGAACTCGGCCTCGACGAGCAAGCCATGTTCCTCCGAGCCATCGAGGAAAAGCGCTTTCTCCCCCTCGGCTCGGACGAAGAAAGCGAAAGCGACTTCACCCTCATTTCCGGAACCCACCGCAACCTCGCTGCCGACGTCGCCGATGGCCGCTTCCGCGAAGACCTCCTTGCCCGCATCAACCTCTGGTCCTACGAAATGCCCAGCCTCGCCGACCGCAAAGAAGACATATCTCCAAATATCGAATACGAGCTCAACCGCTACGCACAAAAATTCGGCACTCTCACCCGCTTCAACAAAGAAGCCCAAAAGCTCTACCTCGACTTCGCCAATTCCCCCCAAGCCACCTGGAACGGCAACTTCCGCGACCTCAACGCCTCGATCACCCGCATGGCCACCCTCGCAGGCAACCGACGCATCAACGCCGACATCGCCGTCCAGGAGATTTCCCGCCTCCAAAAGCAATGGAGCCACACATCCACTAAAGACTCAGCTTCCACCAGCGACGAAAAACTCCTCGCCGAAGTCCTCGGTCCTGAAAAAGTCGATACCATCGATCCCTTCGACAAGCCCCAACTCGCCACCGTCATCCGAGCCTGCCGCAAATACCGCAACCTCTCCGAAGCTGGCCGCCATCTTTTCTCCCAATCCCGCCAAGCCAAAAAGACCTCCAACGACTCCGACCGACTCCGCAAATACCTCGCCAAATTCGGCCTCACCCGAGACAGCGTCCTCCATCAAACTTTGTAGGCCGGGGCGCCGACCCGGCAAACCACCAGCGGCGGAGCCACCAAACCCATTTGCAACAGTAACAGAACTCCTCTCTCGCGAGGTCATGAGTGCACTCCAAACTACCAACATGCGCCACGCCTTCTTTCGCCTACTCGTACTGGTTCTGCCCATTGTCGGATTCCAACTCCATGGAGCAGAGATAAAAAATGTCCTCATGCTTATCTCCGACGATCTAAAACCCACTACTCTCGGATGTTATGGCGACCCGATAGTTAAAACGCCCCACATCGACTCCCTCGCTGAAAGCGGTGTACTCTTTCGGCACGCTTATTGCCAAGGCACCACCTGTCGCCCCTCCCGCCAATCCTTTATGTTCAGTCGTTACAAAGGGGATACAGGCACCAGTATGGGGGAGAACTTCATCAACAATGGCTTCTACAGCGCTCGCGTGGGCAAGATCTTCCACATGCGCGTCCCTGGCGACATCATCGACGGCACCGATGGCGACGACTATGAGGAGTGCTGGACTGAGCGCTTCAACTCCCAAGGAGAAGAGGCTCATACCCCCGGGCTCTATTCCCTCTACAATCACGACATCGTCACGACTGCTCCCGAAAACAGAGCCTCCACCAAAATGCTCCACCGCTGGTTCGTCTCAGTAGTCTACGAGGGAGATGGTTCCGACCAACCCGATCACAAAACCGCCACCAAAACCATCGAACTGCTCAACCAGCGCAAAGACGCAGAAGAGCCCTTCTTCATCGCCGCAGGATTCGTACGTCCCCACTACCCCAATGTCGCTCCCCGACAATACTTCGACATGTATTCATGGCAGGACATACAACTTCCCCATGTCCCTGACGACGACCTGGACGACATCCCGCCCCTCGGACGCCCTAACGTCACTAATGGCACGGACCCCATCGGCAAATACCCGGACAACCAAAAGCGCATGTGGGCTGCCTACTACGCCACCATTACCTTCATCGACGATCAAATCGGTCGCATCCTCGCCGAACTCGATCGCCTAGGCCTCCGCGAATCCACTGCCATCGTCTTCCTCAGCGACCACGGCTACCACCTCGGCGAACACACTTTCTGGCAAAAAAACAACCTTCACGAAGACGTCAACCGCGTCCCTCTTATCATCTCCGCTCCTGGTTACCAAACTGGCGAAACCAAATCCTTCGCCGAGCTCATAGACATTTACCCCACGATAGCCGAACTCACTGGTATCCCTGTTCCCAATACAGTGCAGGGCAAAACCCTGGTCCCCATTCTCAAAAACACCAACGCGAAAGTCCAAGACATCGCCTTCACGGTGGGCAACCATAAAGACTACGCCATCCGCGACCAACGCTGGGCTTACATCCGCTACAAAGATGACACCGAGGAGTTCTACGACATGAAGAAAGACCCCTATCAATACACGAACCTCGCTTCATCTCCCGAACATGCTCCCCGCCTCAAAGCCTGGCGAAAGAGGCTGGACGATAAAATCGCTAGTTCCGATCTAAGCGCCGCCGAGAGCCACTAGGTCAGCTCCTTCTTCATCTTCACATAAGTCGGTGAATCATAGCCCTCATGAGTACCGTATTCATTAAACTCATACCCACGACGCTCATAAAATTCCTGCTGAACTGCTAGCGCTATTCCGACCGACAATCCCAAGCTCTTCGCCGCCTTCAATCGCGCGCGGAACTCAACTTTTTCCATCAAAGCCCGCGCGATCCCTTTTCGTCGATAACTCGGAAGCACCGAAAGCCGATCCAGATAAACGCGCTCTCCCTCCGTCATTCTATAGAAAACGCATCCGACGATCGTAGAATCCACCTCAGCCACGATCGCATTCGCCTCCTGCAACTCAGACTGCACCACATCCACCGTCTTTAGCCCAGCGCTGGAAGGCGGGTCCAGCTTACCTCGAAACTCGGCAAAAGCGATTCGTATCACCTCGACCAATCGAGGGACATCTTCGTCACGGTAATCGCGCAAGTTGCAGTTCTTCACCACCTCACCTGCCTCGATCAAACAGAACCTCCAAAGGAAAAGGCAACTCAAGTCCTGGAAAATCCTCCCGGGCAAACCACCTCAATTCCACCGCCTCGTCATCAGTCGCCTCGCCCCTGACCTCGCAGTCCGCGCATCGAAAAACAAATACGGAATACTCCACCCAATCCCCATTTGGGTAGCGATACCGATAATCCGCTCCTCCATATGATTCTTCTAAAGACATGCAGTTCGCCTTCAAACCCGTCTCTTCGAGCAATTCCCTCGCCATGGCGCCCTTTGGACTTTCTCCCAGCTCTATCGCTCCCGCCGGAAGACTCCAGGTGCCATCAGACTTTCTCAAGAGCAGCAATCGCCCTTCATCGTCGTGAACGATGCCTGCCACCGAGGGGACCAAGATCAATTCATCCCCCACACAATCCCTCAGCTTTGCATAATAGGGCGTCACTTTCCGCTCAACTTCCAAACCAGAGCATTCCCTCGCTTATCCTGACGCTCTAAACCTAGCTCTCTTTCCAGCTGAGCCACCCACTCCGGACACGGTCGCTCATACGGCAACTCGCACGCCTCCTTCAACTCCCGCCAAGTCATGCCCGCGTCATTGTTCTTCAAGCCCTTCTCTATCGAATCTCTGAATTCAACGTACCTCATTTTAAAACTCCTTCTTCGCTCCTTGGTTTAGCGTTCCTCATTCGGATAAACGAGAACTGCAAACTAGATTCCAACACCGCATCCCTCACAGGCCACAAACTTGCGACCACCCTCAGTTCAGCTCCTCTCGTCGTTAATTCCATCAAAGGTTTTTCTATCTTATAAACTGCAAAAGGACGCAGAGCCATTCTTGAAACCCAATAACCAGCTCCCTCGTCCACGCATTCGAAACTGTCTCCATCAAACCCATACAAGTAAAGCGTTTCCTCAGTCGCCCGCTCCAGCCAAGCTTCCTCGATCGCGACCACACAGCGGGGCCTTCCCGGTCCCATCAGCGTAGCAGTATCAGATTCTTCATTCTCTTGCTTTGCGTAGTACGTAACGCGAGGACAGTCGCGAGGAAGCAGATAATTCACCAACCGCTCTTCTGAAATCCCCCAAACGCAAGGATAGTCTATGCCTACGTTCTTCGACGGCGGGACTCTCGGCTCAAACAATTCAATTCCACCGTCATCGCTCACGTGATACAAGCGGCTCATACCTCGCCCCTTTCCGAAACATAGACTCGGTGCTTCAATTCCCACCAGATCAGCTCGCGTTCGATCTTCATGCCATTCCTCTCAGCCACCCGCCAAGAAGGTTTGTTCTCTGGACGGATCAACGAAATCACTCGTTTCAACCCAAGCTCCTCAAAAGCGTACTGGCGGCATCCGGCAGCCGCTTCTGTCGCGTATCCTCTTCCCCAATACTTCTTGTTGAAGTGGTAGCCAATTTCCACTTCGTCCACTCCTTCCAAGCTCTGCAAGATCAAACCGCAGTCACCCACTACCACGCCGGTTTCCTTTTCCACAACTATCCAGAGTCCAAAGCCATTCTTAACATAACTCTCGCAAAACCGATCGATCCAGTACCTCACCTTTTCTTCGGTATAGGGAGTCGGATAATACCTCATTGTTTCAGGATCAGAAAGCACCTCAAACAAGACGCCAAAATCCTGATCCGTCATCTCCCGTAAATACAGTCGCTGCGTCTCCAACACTACTTTCTCGCCCATCCCCGCAAAATGCCCCCGCCCTTCCAGTAGACCAACCAATTCCAGCCTATTTCTTCCAATAGGCCATCCCCTCCTCAAAACACGCTCCCGACAAATCCTCTACCTTCTCTCGAAAATACCGCTCCGCATCCCTCACCCCGCAGTTATACGCTAACGGTCCAATCTCCTTCAGAAAGTAATCCAGCAATAGCTTCGCCTTCAACTCCCCGATCTCCTGGTCAAATTCCTCCCGAATGTACTGCTGAATCGAAGGCAACACCTCCTCAACCTCCTCCTTCTTTAACTCGATAGCCATAAACTAGTAAACCAAACAGTGACTGATCTTTCTGTAAAATTCTCTTCTCAAAACGCCTTGCTCAATTCGTTTTAGCTCACGCCCGATTCTTCCCGCTTCATGCCCTTGCGCGCTTCTTCATTTAACTCATTCGTTAGTCGCCCTAAAAGACCAAAAATCAGCAAAGCGACGCGGTAGGATCCCGAAAAACATACACCCTAACAGAAGGACGCTCACCATAGTGAGCGAAAAACCGCAAACGCTTAGTTCAAACAAAGAATTATATAATTGAAACTTAATCACAAATCCGGCCCACTGAAACGAGGGTAAACCTGCGACTCTGTTACTGCAGGCAATCCCTTCAACTCTCTCCCTCCGCCAAGCGTGAATTGGGAGATAAAATCCAACCTAAACCGAATCCAAAGAATGCATACAGCAAATCCAGCGGAAGAACAATCCAACCCTTCCAAAGACGAGGAGCTGCGCTACGGCGAATCAGGGCTCATGATTCCCCACAGTCTCCTTAGCATAGTCGATCAATACGCCGCTCTAGACGACGACAACGTCGACTTTCCCTTCGAGCTTTTCTTCGAAGAAAACCAGGTCACCAAAGCAAACATAGCCCGATCTCTAGCCCCCTCCATAACAGCGATGGGATCCAAGGGACTCACCCCCTACTCGACAGCTCACCAACAAAACCAATCGCTTTCCGAGGTAGGCAGCTTCCTCGAAATGGACGAAATGGGGGCAACGCTCGTCTCATTCAAGGACCAGGATATCAAATCCGAAGTCCTAGAGGAACTAGGGCAAGAATACGCCTACATTCCGGATTATAAACTGAGGGTGCCAAACCCGATCCGATCAGAGGACCCAACCGCTACAAGAGCAACCGAAGCCCTCTTCCAGTGGCCAGAAGAATCAGGAGTGCCTCAGGCCCATCGAGAGGGTATACAAGGACAGGGCGTTATCGTGGGAGTTTTGGATACGGGGATCGACGCCGACCATGCCGAGTTCGCCCACAAGCAGATCCCTTTCCGCTACGTTTCATTCTACCCTCAAAGCCCCTACTGGCCTCCCCGCGACGTTCGAGGCTTCGACACTGGAGGGCATGGCACCCATGTTTGCGGCATAATCGCAGGCAAAGGCATAGGAGTCGCTCCACAAGCCGATCTCTGCGTCGCTTCGGTTATCGAAAGCGAAACCACTCAAACGAGCCTTTCTCGCGTGATCTCAGGGCTCGATTGGATGCTCAGACAGTTCTCGAAACCAGAATGGGGCCATCTACCCAAAGTCCTAAATATGTCACTCGGATTCCCCTCAATGGTTCCCATCGACATGGATGAAGAAAACTACGAATCCACCTTAAAATACCTACATTTCGTCTTGGGGCGAATGATCTCCTCCAACGTTCTACCCATCGCCGCGATCGGCAACTCAGGAGAAAACACCTTCGGTTATCCGGGAGCATTCTCCAATACCCTCGGTATCGGAGCAGTCGACTTCAGCCGCGATAGGGCAGGATTCTCCGGGGGCGGGCATGTCTCGAATCCCCCAGCAGGCTCTACCAGCCAAAAACCCGACATCATGGGCTATGGCGTCGAAGTATACTCCGCAACCGAGAGAGACTATAGCGGATTGCCGATCTACGAACCTATGAGCGGCACGAGTATGGCCTCGCCCTACGTCGCTGGCATCGCTGCCCTTTACCGGTCCGCCCAACCAGGCGCGAGCGTTTCTCAGATCCTTCAAACGCTCAAATCCAACACCCTATCGGCCTACGGAATCCCTGATCATCTGGGAAACGGCTTGGCAATTTATCGATAGTGAGGTAATTTAACTCACTGTGGATTTTCGACCCAATAGTCATCAGCCTTCCCAAAACAAACGCCCATTGCCCCCCCAGGGCATGGGCGTGTGTTTTGGGAAGGCTGATGAATATTTGGTCGAAAATCCACAGTGAGTTAAATTAACTCACTATCGATAAATTTCCAAGCCGTTTACCAGATGATCAGGGTTTCCGTAGGCCGATAGGGTGTT
>JBCCZW010000184.1:0-7603 GCA_039186805.1 Verrucomicrobiota bacterium | reverse complement strand
TTGCAGGTCTTGATCCCACGACTTAAGCACGTTTCCTTTTTACGGAAATGAAGTCGTTTTACATCACCACTGCTATCGATTATGCAAATGGGTCGCCTCATTTGGGGCATGCTTATGAGAAGGTGTTGACCGATGTGGTCGCGCGGTTTCGTCGGGCGATGGGGGATGAGGTTTATTTTCTCACGGGAATCGACGAGCATGGTCAGAAGGTCCAGCAGTCGGCTCAGGCTCGGGGGATCGAGCCTATCGAGCTTTGCGATGAGGCGGCGGAAGCATTCCAAGGCTTGTGCAAGCAGTTGGAGGTATCGAACGACGACTTTATTCGCACCACTCAGGACCGTCACAAGAAGGTGGTTCGCGATATTCTGCAGTTTCTCTACGATAAAGGCGATATCTACCAGGCGGAATACAAGGGCTACTACAGCAAACGGGCTGAGCAGTTTTTACAGGAGAAGGATCGCGACGAAAATGGCGAATGGCCGGAGATATTCGGGGAGGTCGAGGAAATCACGGAGTCCAACTACTTTTTCAAGCTAGGGCAGCATCAGCAGTGGTTAGTCGATTTCATCAAGTCCAACGAGGACTTCATTTTTCCGCGTTTTCGGGCGAAGCAGGTCTTGGAGTTCTTAAAGGAGGATATCAACGATCTGTGTATTTCGCGACCGAAGGAGCGATTGGAGTGGGGGATACCGTTGCCGTTCGATGAAGACTATGTAACCTACGTTTGGTTTGATGCCTTGGTGAACTACGTGAGCGCCGTGGGCTATGGGACGGATGATTTTGGCAAGTATTGGCCGGCAGATTATCACGTGATAGGTAAGGATATTTTAGTACCGCCTCATGCAGTTTATTGGCCGATCATGTTGCATGCCTGCGGGATCGATTTGCCGAAGCACTTGCTCGTGCATGGCTGGTGGCTGACCTCGGGCCAGAAGATGTCCAAAAGTACGGGAGAGGTGGTTGATCCGATTGATATGATCGAGCAGTTTGGATCGGATGCCTTTCGGTACTTCGTGACCCGCGAGATGAACGTCGGGCAGGATAGCGAGTTTTCAGTGGAGTTGTTCATGACTCGCTACAACAGCGACTTGGCGAACGACTTGGGTAATCTCTTGAGTCGCGCTCAGACGATGATCAGCCGCAATTGCGACGGGGTAATCCCCGCTGCGGCGGAAGAGGGCGATCTCGAAAAGGAAATCTGGGACAAGTGGGAAGCGACGGCGAAAGAGGTGGTCGGCTTGTACGAGGAGTTCATGTTTCACCGCGGTTTGGAGAAGGCGTTTTCCTTCGTCAGCTTGATCAATAAGTACGCGGAGCAGCGGGCGCCGTGGAAATTGGCGAAGTCAGAGGATGAGGCGGATAAGAAGCTTTTTCTTACGACGCTTTATTTGATGGCAGAGGCTCTTCGTCTATCCGTTACGATAATGGAACCTGTTATGCCAGGTATTGCTGAGAAGGTGTATCAGCTTCTTGGATGCGAAGCGAGCGGCGATTGGAAGGAACGTTTGAAGCGTTCCGACGACATCGTGGGCGGCGAGATTGGTCCGAAGACGATTCTTTTTCCGAAGCCTCAAAACGAGAAGAAGTAACCCGCCTTGCAGACGATTCCGTTAGAAGCTGATAAGCCGCACACGAAGGAGGCCTTGATCGCCTTTTTAACGGGGTGTCAGTTGAAAGCTTCTACGGTCGGCTATCCTCAATTAGCGAGCATCACTTTGCCCGCGGGCGGATTGGATCCGCTGGCGGTATTGGAGTCGATCTACGAGGAGACGGAGCTTCATTTCTACGTCGAACGGAAGCAGGACGGTTTTGCCATTGCGGGGGCTGAGGCAGTGGCGGCTTGCGAATCCGCGGGGCCGGATCGCTTTAAAGATTCGAGAGCCTTCATTGAGAAAACGCTGGAAAATACGATCGCTATAGGGGATGGGGCGCTGCCTTTTTTTGGGCCTCATTTTTTTTGCGCTTTCGCGTTTGCAGAGGCGAACGAAGCGGGAGCGAGGTTTCCGAACGCTCGGGTCTTCGTGCCTCGTTGGCAGGTGAGTTTACTGGATGGACGGAGTATTGCGGTGGCGAACGCTTTGGTGGATGCAGAGAGCGATGTCGAAGAGATCGCTGCTCGTATTTGGAGCGCGAATACGAAGTTTCGCGGGTTTGACGCGGACTCGGCAATGGTTTTGGAAGCGCGTAAGGAACTCCGAATTTTGGATACGGTGGAAGATGGAGGCGCTGGGCGTTTTGTTGAATCAGTCTATGCGGCGGTGGAGGAGATTAGGCGAGGAGATTACGAGAAGGTCGTTTTGGCGAGGGCTTTGGACTTGGATGCGAACCAAGTTTTTCACCCTTTAGAGATATTGAATACGCTTCGGGAGCGCTATGCGGATTGCTTTTCATTCTCATTGGCGAATGGTGATGGGCAGAGCTTTATCGGAGCGAGCCCCGAGCGTTTAGCCAGGGCGCAGGGGGGCAAGCTATTGACGGAAGCGCTCGCGGGGACAGTACGGCGGGGCGTTACGGCAAGCGAGGATGCGGCCATGGGAGCTTCATTGCTTTCGAGCGAGAAGGATCGGCATGAGCAGTCTGTCGTGCTGGACTCTATTTTGAGACGGTTGGATGATTTGGGAGTTTCGAGGACTGAGTTCGATGAACAGCCGCGTCTGAAGAAGCTGCAGAATGTACAGCATTTGCATTCGCGAGTGAGCGGGAATCTTCCAGAAGGGCTGCATTTGCTAGACGTGGTTTCCGAGTTGCATCCGACTCCGGCTGTGGGTGGCTCCCCAAGGGAAGCGGCTTGCGCGCGGATTCGCGAACTAGAGGGTTTCGACCGTGAACTCTACGCGGGCGCGATCGGGTGGATCGACAGTAAAGGGGATGGGGAGTTCTTGGTTGGGATTCGTTCGGCGATGATAGATGGGGATCGCTCGCGGTTGTTTGCGGGGGGAGGTATCGTTGCCGCCTCTGATCCTGAAAAGGAGTTGGCGGAAACTGAGTTGAAATTTCAGGTCTTGAAGGAGAATCTATTGTAGATGTCGTTGGGCGAAGTGGGAGCCTAGCGATCTCGAGTGAATTTTATGGATACGGACTTTCCCAATGTGAATGCCCTTTGGTGTCATGTCTTGGTGGAGACATTGGCGACTAAGGGTATGGAGTATGCGGTGATTTGCCCGGGATCGAGAAGTTCTCCTTTAGCGTTCGCGTTTTCCAACTGCGCTTCTATCGAGGCGCTTCCGGTTTTGGACGAACGGTCGGCGGCTTTCTTCGCTTTGGGTTTGGCGAAAAGGACTGGGAAGCCAGCGTCTTTGGTTTGCACCTCGGGGACTGCGGCCGCGAATTTTTTCCCTGCGGTGATAGAGGCATCGGAGGGTGGAGTGCCTTTGATGGTCTTGACGGCGGATCGTCCACCGGAGATGAGGCAGTGTTCGGCGGGCCAGACGATCGATCAGGTGAAGTTGTATGGTCACTACGTTAAAGAGCAGATCGACATGGCTTTGCCAGAGGCGAGTGAATCGATGCTTCGGTACGCGAGGGAAACTGCTTCTTATTTCTACGAGCAATCTACAGGATCGGGGAAGGGGCCAGTACATCTGAATTTGCCTTTCAGGGATCCCTTGCCACCGATGAGGGATGAAGCGTTTGCCGCCTCATTGGATGGACGAATGATCGGTGGAATATTAAAGGGGAGCGATTTGGCGGAGAGCGCGAAGTCATCGAGGGTCGTTGATTTGTCAGGATTTGTGGATACGGATGAAGGCGTCTTGATTGTGGGGCCGAACTCGCCGGTTGCATCCGAACGATGGGTGTCTGGACTAACTGGACTGGCGGAGAGGCTCGCTTGGCCGATACTTTGCGATGGCTTGAATCCATTGAGGAACGCGAACGCTGGGGTTTCGATGGTGACGCGTTACGATTCGATTTGCAGGTCGAAGAAGTTCGTCGAGAAGTTTCAGCCGAAAAAGGCGATTGTCGTTGGCGAATTGCCGACGAGTAAGGTTCTTCGCGGATGGTTGGCTTCGATCGATTTGGAGATTGTTTTTTTGAGCGAGCTTGATCGAAATCTCGATCCAGGGTACTCGCGCTCGCTCCGAATTGAGTGCGATATCGCGGCTGATCAGGTGGCGTTTGAGGGAAGGTCGAGGGGCAACTTTTTTGATGCGTGGATGAGAGCTGAGGATCTGGCGAGCGGTTTCCTGCAGAAGAAGATCGACGTGACGCAACCGCTTTTCGAGGGGAAGATTGCAAGCGTATTGTCGAGGGAACTACAAGAGGGAGCCTCCGTCCTTTTCTCAAATGGGATGCCGCCGCGAGACTGCGAGTTTTTTTGGGAAAGAGGAGAGGGGAGGCAGAATACGTATTTTAATCGCGGCGTGAACGGCATCGACGGCGTTCTTTCGACTGCAGTGGGCGTGGCTCATGGAGGAGATCCGACGGTTTTGGTGATTGGCGACCTTGCGCTGCTGCACGACACCAATGGAGCTTTGTTGGGTCGAGTGTTGGACGGATCCTTAACGATTGTATTGATCAACAATGCGGGGGGCGGGATCTTCGAGATGTTGCCGGTGGCTCAGTTTGGTCAGACTTTTGAGGACTTCTTCGCCTGCGATCAGGGAGTCAATTTTGCGAACTGGGCGAAGACCTATGGGATTGGCTATCAGTCGATTGAAAACTGGGAGGAATTGCGGGAAGCGGTCAGAGTTTTACCGCAAAAGGGAGTCAGGTTGCTAGAGTTGAGGACCGACCGAAAGACGGATGCTGCGCGGAGGAAGGCTTGGTTCGCGGAGACGGCTGAGTTGTTGGATGGGGAGTTCTGAGGGGGAAAGGGTGTGAGTCGTCGGACTCACGTCTGATGCTACTTTATCTTGGCTTTGATGATGGCTTTCGGGGTCCGTCTTTGTCTGGGCCTGGGCTGAGTCAAGCTGTTGGCCGCTAGCTTAGCAGGGTGTAGGCATAGCCGAAACGTAGGTTGCAAGCGGTGAAGTAGATGCGGTTTGCTTGGAGGTAACTTATTGTGGTTTCAAGAGTTTGTAGGGCTGCGGGGAATACGTCTGCGCGAGCTGGAGGAATCCGGTGGAGAGCGATGCGGTCTTCCTTGTTGGCGGTACAGATTTTTGCTGAGACATTTTTGAATTCTGCCGGTGTGACGCCTCGAGCTCTTTGTTCTTGGGTGAAGTGATAGGAAATGATGCGGGCAGCTCCGCCGGTTAAGATGATGGGAAGTGCGGGCGAGTTGGGTTTGATTACGGAATTTTCAAGATCGCTCCTGGCATGTGTTGCGATCGCTCCGCCGTCGGCACGAGCGAGGGGTTGCTCGCGGTCTCTGATGAATTTTGAAGTGAGGCGGACGGCGCCTAGCTGGAAGCTTCGGGCGGCTTTGATTTGGTCATTTTCTTGGTGGATGCACTCCATGCTGCCTCCGCCAAGGTCGATGAGGAAGAAGCTCTTTAGATTTTCTAGGGTTTTATCGCAGTAGACGCCTTGGGCGATGTAGTGGGCTTCTTGCGCTCCGGAAAGCACTTTAAGGGTGTGACCGGATTCCTGATGGACGCGAGCGATGAACTCTTCTTGGTTGGCGGCGTCGCGTACCGCGCTGGTGGCAAGGATTTGGAGATCGTCTACTTTGTCTTCTTCGGCTTCGGCTACCAGTGTGGCAATTGCTTGGGAACCTCGTTTGATGGCTGCTTCGTCGATTGCCGGTGGATTGCCAGCGATGCCTTCTCCGATTCGCGTTTCTCGTATCGAGAGGCGAACTACATTGATGGGTTCTGTGGTTCCCTTTTCGGCGACCAGCAGTTTGATAGAGTTGCTTCCGACATCGATGATGCCGATTCTTTTAGCGGGCATTGTTGAAGGTTTCCTTGCGGTCGGTGAGTGGGAGAAAGCGGGCCTGAGGCTGTTTCTGTTCCGCCTTTAGAGTTTAAAGTCGATGGGCGCGATGAGGACTACGAATTCGCCCTTCTTACTGGAATTTGAGAGCTTGGCATTCACTTCGCTTGAGGGACCGGTGAGGATGGTTTCAAACTTTTTGGTGAGTTCGCGGCCGATGCAGATTTCCCGCTCGGGTCCGAGGATTTCGACGATTTCCTTAAGGAATTTCTCAATACGATGGCAGCTTTCGTAGAGGGCTATGGTGTGCTTGAGCTCTTTGTTTTCTTCGAGGAATCGCTTGCGAGCGGCTGATTTGGGTGGAAGGAAACCGACGAAGAGAACGCTACTAGAGGGGAGTCCGCTTGCGGAGAGAAGGGTCGTGAAGGCGCAGGCTCCGGGAACGGGTACGACGGGGATGCCTCGTTTGCGGCATTCTCGGACGAGGCGAAAGCCTGGGTCGCTGATGGCCGGGGTACCGGCGTCTGAGACGAGGGCGATGGATTCGCCGGACTCGATGCGATCGACAAGAGGAGAAGCGATCTTCTTCTCGTTATGATCGTGGTAGGCAATGAGAGGGCGTTTTTCTTCGAATATTCGAGAGATTAGCAGGCCGGTGTTGCGGGTGTCTTCGCAAGCGATGCAATCGACTTTCTCCAGAATAGAAAGAGCCCGCTGACTCAGATCGGCCAAATTGCCTATGGGCGTGGCGACGACGTAGAGATGTCCGGGCTCCGGGGTGAGAGAAGCGTTCTCACCTTGCATGATCTTAATCGGTCTCAGCTGGGAATTAGCGAGAGGTGCCGCCCATACCGGGGACGCCGCCTTCCCAATCTTTCGGACGACTCCACGGGATGGTGGATTCGTCTGGATCCGCTGTGCAGCCAGAGAGAAAAATGGCTGAGGTAGCGAGGGTCGCGACTGCGAGTAAAATGGAAAGCGCTTTTTTCATTTTATTAATCTCAGTTAGTTGTAGCTAGCTACTAGATCGCCGTTTCGGGGCGTTGTTTCCATGGAATCTGGCAGAATACGTCCAATGCTCAAGTTTTCCTTCACTTCTGTGATCTCTATTTTCGCGATTGGCCGGCTGCCTCTGAGGATATTGAGGGAATTGGCGAGGCGGACACCATCCGTGTAGCCGATATCTATGACGACGAAGGACGCTCCGGGACCCACCGTGAGGATTGCCCCGTTGAGTTCTTCAGCAGGCGTTGAGCTGGCAGCTGAACCAGGGAAGCGTCGTTGGGTGTCTCGAAGTCGTAGGTTTTCCGCCTCGAGGTCGGAGATCTTTTGCTCGTATTCAGCGATTGCGGCGAGGCTAATGGTAGAGGCCTTAGTGGTGGAGAGTTCGTTGTTGAGTTTCGCAATGTCGCGCTGGAGCGTTTCTTCAGTTTCTATACGGTCGTCTAGCTCTTCGGTGAGGCGGTGATTTTCGCGTTTGAGTTGATTGACGCGTGCCGAGAGTACGGTGTTTTCGGATCGGGTTTCGTTGAATGCGGTGCTGTTCTCATGGAGCTCTTGAGAGAGCTTATTTTTCTCGGAGTTAGCTTTTGAGAACTTGTTTTGAGAGATGGAAAGCTGGTTTTCGAGATTCGCGATTTGCTCCTTCAAGGCGTTAGAAGAGCTGCTACTTAGAAAATAGAAAACGCCAGATAGAATCGCTCCAGCTATGGTGAGGATGTAAAAAAGTTTGGTCATCGCTGCGTCTGATTTGGGTGGTCTGGAGGCGTGGGACCCGCGGTTGCAG
>JBCCZW010000183.1:0-7604 GCA_039186805.1 Verrucomicrobiota bacterium | reverse complement strand
TGGGAAGGCGTATCCACTCTGTTGCGACGGAAGACGCTCCCGGGAGGCCTTACTGAAGGGCGTTGGATTGGGAAAAAGGGATTAAGTTACCACAAGTGGCCGCGGAACGAACCGGATTACGATGCGGATAATCCGATCATACGCGGAGGGCAGCCAGTGGAAGAAGCTGAATATCTGACCGATGCGCTAACGCGTGAAGCGGTCGACTTCATTGACCGCCACGACGACAAACCCTTCTTTCTCTATTTGCCTTATAATGCGGTGCATAGTCCGCTGCAGGGGGCGGACGCCTATATGAAGAAGTTCTCTCATATAGACGACCTTCAGCGGCGGATTTTTGCCGCCATGCTGGCCAATATGGATGACAGCGTGGGCTCGATCTTGAGTCAGCTCAGAAGGTCTGGATTGGAGGAGAATACGATTGTCTTTTTTCTCAGCGATAACGGGGGGCCGACGCGGGAACTTACTTCTTCGAACCTTCCTTTGCGGGAAGGGAAGGGTTCCATGTACGAGGGCGGATTGCGCGTGCCCTTTATGGTTCAATGGAAGGGTGTTTTGCCGCAAGGCGAGGAGTATAAGATGCCGATTAGCTCGCTCGACATTTACGCGACTGCGACGGCGATCTCTCGCGCTCAGGCGCCTGAAAATATTGAGGGGGTTAATTTGATTCCCTACTTGACCGGAGAACAATCAGGCAGGCCGCACAACACCTTTTTCTGGCGTCAAGGAGGGAGGGCAGCGTTGCGTCATGGTGATTGGAAGCTCGTGCGGATGGGTGGACGCAGGAACGCGGGCGAAGCCAAGTGGGAACTGTATAAGCTTTCCGATGACATTTCGGAGCAGAAAGATCTCGCGGAGAAGCAGCCTGAACGACTCGCCGCCTTGGTGGCGATTTGGGAAAAGATGAACGGCAAGATGAAGGATTCGATGTTTTGATCGTTCTTGCTGGCCGCAAGTTCTGTTTGAGTCAGATTGTATGGGATGAGGGTTCTGAGATTCAGTTTAATCGGGAAACGCGAAGGGGTTCTGAGTATTCTGATTTCTAGTTCGCTGGTCTTCTTAGGCTGCGGTTTGGATGAGGCTGATAGCGCCTTGCTGGATGGCAAGGAACTGAAGTTGATTTATTCGAATGATTTCGAGGAAGAGGCCGATCTGGAGCATTGGGTGATTGAGGGCCCGGGAAGCGCGACGATCGAAGAGGGAAGATTGAGATTGCAGAGTAATTATGCGGTGGAGACCCAGGATTATTTGGCCCGCGGCGGAAATCAGGTATCGGAATTCGTGGAGTCATTGATGATCGAGGATGTGGGAGAGGATAGGATTAAGGACTATTATCTCAGAGGCTCCTTTCGTGACGCTCACTTTGTTTTTTGGAATAAGTTCCCGACTCCTGAGAATTATGTCTTAGAATGCGAATTTCAGAGTGTATCCAAATATCCGCTTCATATGATTATGTTTAGCCATCTCGGCTTAAAGGGCGAAAGCGTGTTTGATTCATCTTTGAAGCCTCGTACGGGAGTTTCAGCGCAATATACCAATAGCGATTTGAAAGGGTATCGCGTCAGTTATTTCCATCCGGAGAGAGAGACGACAAATCTGCGTAAGAGCCCCGAGAAGGAGATATTGGCGACTGGACCCGATGCGACGGACCAATCGCCTTTGGATACGCATCACCTGCGGATCATAAAGGTGGGAAATCGAGTTGTTTGGCAAATTAACGGTGAGGAGTCGTTTTCGTATGTTGAGGAAGATCCGACAAAAGCGTTAGAGGGCGGGTATTTCGCTTTTCGTCTGATGAACCCAGCGATGGGAATTTACGACAATCTGAGGGTATATAAGGTCGTTGGTGATTTCTAGCGTGGGAGTTTTAGCGGTTTTCTGCTCGAAAACCTATCGCGACTCCAACAAGGCGCAGTTGAGCGGATTGAATTATAGATGCGAATGAAACGATTTAGATTGTTAGGAGTTTTTCTCATTGGGTCCTGGGCGGTCGGCTTCGGTGCCGATTCTTCCCGTGGTCAGGAGGGCGCAACGAATGTCATTCTCGTTATGACAGATGACCAAGGGTGGGGAGATGTTGGATACAATGGGCATCCCCATCTGAAGACGCCGCACTTGGACCAGATGGCCGAAGAGGGAGTGGTTTTCAGTCGATTTTATTCAGCCGCGGCGATGTGCTCGCCTACGCGAGGGAGTTGCTACACTGGCCGCAATCCCTATCGCTTTGGGATTACATTTGCGATGAAGGGGAAGATGGAGGAATCGGAGATTCCGATAACGACAGTCTTGAAGTCTAAAGGTTATACCACCGGACACTTCGGGAAATGGCATCTTGGTACTTTGTCCTCAAAAGTTGGGGACCAGAACCGTTGGGGCGAGTTTGCCAAGAATCCTGCGGTCTACTACTGTCCTCCATGGGAGCGGGATGTGGATGTGAGTTTTGTGACCGAGTCGAAAGTTCCGACCTGGGATCCCTTGCTTCATCCCGGCAAGATCACGGCTAAAGATCAGTCCGGAAACAAAGGAAAAAAGTATGGGAACGAGTATTTTGTAGGGCCGGGTATGACGGTGGAAGAAAATACGAGGGGAGATGACTCGCGGGTAATAATGGATCGCGCGATTCCGTTTATTCGAGAGGCAGTCGACAATGATAGGCCATTTCTCGCCGTTATATGGTTCCACACCCCTCACTCGCCGGTCGTGGGTGGACCCAAGTATCGGGAGATGTATTCTGAGTACTCTGAGGAAGAACAGCATTATTATGGGTGCCTAACGGCAATGGATGAGCAGATTGGGCGATTGAGGGCGGAGCTGAGCGAACTGGGCGTCGCGGACAATACGATGCTATGGTTTTGTTCGGACAATGGACCCGCTAGGCAGAATTCGCCAAGGCACGTGGGTTCCAATGGAGGACTTTCTGGATACAAGCTTTCGATCAGCGAAGGAGGTATTCGCGTGCCGGGATTATTGGTCTGGCCAGACGGCGCCAAGGGCGGTCGGACCCTTTCAGCTCCCTGCGTGACTTCCGACTATTTTCCGACGATTTTGGATGCCCTCAATATAGAATTGCCGCAGGATAGAAGTTACGATGGGATAAGTTTGCTGCCGCTTTTGAGAGGAGAGAGAGAATCTCGCGGAACGCCGATCGGCTTCTTGAACAAGGAAGGTAAGGAATCGGTTTGGATGGGAGACCGCTACAAGTTGATCGTAAAGCAGCGGAAGATCTTTTTGTATGACATTGTCGAAGATCCCGCCGAAAAGCGAAATCTCTCGAATTCGAAGCCTACAGTCGCGGAGCGAATGAAGTCCGAACTGGATGAGTGGAAAGCGGAGGTACTGGGCGAACTTGCGTCGGTCGCTCGCTAGCTGGGGTCGAGCGTGGGGGCCGTTCCCTCGCTAAACGAGATAGATGATGACACTTTAGTTGGCCAATCTACAGCTGGTAGTAATCTAGTAGGGCCAGATGCGATCTCTGGGCGACGCGGCCCGCAGCATCTTAGCGATCATCTTCCGGCGGAGTTCGGAAAGCGCTTGAGACGAACTTTCTGATTCGTGGGCGAGGTCGATTTCCTTTTCCGCATCTCCGTCCACTTTCCAGAGGCGTTCTGGGCCTTCGGTTTGATTGAGGTAGCGGTGAGTGGGCGTTCGAAGGCAACGCCAGCCGGTACCTTCGGTGAGAGCTGATTCTTCACGAGACTCGTTTTCTCCTTTCATGAGACTAGCGAGGGATTGGCCTTGGAGCTTGCTGGAAAGGGTGAGTCCGCACAGTTCTAGGAGAGTAGGGAGCACGTCCAAAGCTTCGACGATGGTTTCGACCTTTCGTTCGCTGGGGGCTATGCTCGGCGAATGAATGAGTAGGGGAACATTGGATACGGGGGCATCTGCGGGATAGCCTTTGGCAAAACGACCTCTGTCTCCGAGCCATTCTCCATGGTCTGAAGTGAACACGATGATCGTGTTATCGGCCTGTCCGTTAGACGCGAGCGTTTCGAAGATCTTTCCGCACCAGTGATCGACCTCAGTGACCATGGCATAGTAGCCGTGGGTAGCGGAACGGACTTGCTCTTCGGGGAGGTCCCCGCGGTCGGAGACGAGCGGTAGGTTTTGGGGATCGTATTGATCGAGGAAACACTGCGGGACGATCCAGGGCGCGTGCGGAGAGTAGAAGCCGGCGATGGCCATGAACGGCTGGCTATTGTCGGCTCGCGAATTGAGATAGTCGATGGTTCTTTGTCCTACAAACGCAGAATGCGAATAGGCATCGTCGCCAGAGAAGGCTAGAGCGCCTTTGAAGTCGTTGCGCGCGGCATCGGGGCTGGCGTAGGGATGGGGGATTGGATCCTCGACGTTCATAATGCGGTTCCAGTCGGAGCGGGCCGGCGGCAGGCCAAGACTGAGGTGCGGGAGCTGCGAAGGGTCCTTGGAGGCGACCCAGGCGCGATAGGCATCTTCGTAGGGACCTGGCTCATCGGAGATTTCGAGGTGATCGAAATCGTACTTTGGGTGGGGCAGGGTGTGGTCTCGATTGGCGTGGGGAAGGAAATGGAGCTTTCCAATGTTGGCGGTGTGATAGCCTGCGGTAGAGAAGTAAGTCGCGATGTTTGGGATTTCGGGCGGCATGGGTACGCCCATGTGCGTGATGCCGAGGGCGCTGGGATAGCGGCCTGTGAGGAAACTCGCGCGACTAGGCATGCAGACAGGGTTTTGCGCGAAGCATCGGCTAAAGAGGGTCCCGCGTTCGGCGAGACGGTCTAAGTGAGGGGTATGGATGTGGGGGTTGCCGGAGGCGCCTAGGGCGTCGGCCCGTTGCTGGTCGGTGTAAATGATGAGAACGTTTGGGGAGGTCATCTTTGGTCGTTTGCGAGAATCGAGAAAGGTCTAGAAATTGAAGACTAGGCGATGAGCTTCCGCATACACAACTCATCTTCTTTTTTGAAGTCATGTTTCCGATAAAATGCGAGAGCGGGTTTATTTCCTTTTCGGGTTAAGACGGTCAGCTCCTCTGCGTTACGCTCTTGGAGAAAATCCTCCGCAGCGCGAATCAGTTGGGAGGCAATGCCCTTTTGTCGATGCAGGGGCTGGACGAACAGTTCGGTGATTTGAGCGTTGGGTTTCGCGTAGCAGAAAGACTGGGTGATTTGGAGGCATGCGAATCCCATTAGGCCGGATTCGCTGTAGGCTACAAAGATTGTCTCTGGATTGTCGATACGGGAAAGCGATGAGACGATGTGTCCGATCGGCGTTTCGATTTTATTGAATTCGAGATTCAGTTTAAGAAGCTCTGTCGCATCACTCGCGGCGGCTCGCCTGATTGAGTACTTTATCATTGGTAGTTTAAGTCTAAGCGAATTGAGTAATCGCGATTGTTGCTAAAAATTGGATACGAATCTTCCAATTTCTCTTATTGCCTCATTGGATTCTTCCAGGTCGGGATTCATCGCCCAGACATGCGTCATGGAATCCCAGATCCGAAGTGAGACATTACTTCCGGCGGCTTCGAGTTTTTCTGCAAGTCTTTGGGAGTCGCTGAGCCAGAGTTCTTTGCCTCCCGCTAAGAGTAGAACCGGCGGCAGTTCCGATAGATCGCCGTAAAGGGGTGAGAGGAGCGGAGATGCGGTGTTATCGAAGTAGCGTTGTTGCCACTGCTTTAGTGACGCGAGGTTCATGAGCGGGTCCTTACCGTTGTTGCTGACCATGGTTTTGCCAGAGAGGGTCATGTCGAAAGCTCCTGAGAGGAAGAAGGCCCCTGCGGGGAGTGATTCTCCTGAATCTCGAAGCTGGATAAGCGCGGCTAGGGCTAGCCCCGCGCCTGACGAGTCTCCTGCAAGGAGGATGTTCTCTGGCCTCTTTTCAGTTAGTTCTCGGTAAACCGTCAGAATATCCTCCAAGGGGGCAGGGAAAGCGTGCTCGGGAAGCAGTCGGTATCCGATAAGGAGGAAGCTGGACTGAGTAGCCAAGGCCAGGTCGGCGGCAAACTTGCGGTGGGTGATTGTCGAGCCCGAAATGAGGCCGCCTCCGTGGGCGTAGATTATGGTTCGGCTCGCAGGTTTGCATTTTGAGTGTATCCAAAGTGTGGGCACATTAGCAATTTTGTCCTCCTCCAGTTCAACGCTTGAGGGCAGTTCGCAGCGGCGGGCGTGTTCTTCCCATTGCTTCCGATCCTCTTTCAGGCTCATGTCTGCGCGGGCGGCTTTGGGGCTAGGGGCTTGAGATCTCGGGCCGGTCAGAAACGAGTACCGCGAAATGCTTCGAGGTGCTGCGTAGTCTCAAGGGAATTACTCTTTGGTATTCCTTTGAGTTGTAGAATTCGCGGGCTTTCTCCGCAGAGGGAAAGCGAAATATCACAGTTTGCTGGCCAATATCTTCTCCTTCGAGGATTTCCGTCGATGATTCATAGACGAGAAAGTCGAGTCTTCCGGATAGCACGTAGTCCTTGGCTTCCGCTTGGTAGGCCGCAAACTCTTCTTGATTCTCGATTGTGTAGTTCAGGATTATGTAAGAAGACATGGATTGGCGGAGATTTTTATTCGTTTTCCAGTTCGGTAGCGAATAGCAGTTGGTAGCCATTGTTATCTAGGAGCTTCATATCCCGATTGCCGTAGGCTTGATTTTGAGGCGTCCAAGCGAATGCGGCTCCTCGGCCTTTTAGTTCTTCGTAGAGCGCGTCGACGTCTTCGACCATGAAGTAGACGCCGCATTTGACAGCTGCCTTTTCGAAGTTTCTGTAGTCCTCTTTATAGTTCGGGTAGCTTTCGAAGAAGATTTTGTATCCATCTCTGAATACAGCAGAGAAAGGGACTCCTTCCTCTATGACGAATTCTATCTCGAAGCCAAGCGTGTCGCGATAGAATTCAGCGGTTTTCTTGACGTCGGCGACGATTAGCATGGTTGTAGCCGACGAGAGTTTGGCGAGTGGATTCATATTGAGTTTTCGGAAGGCTCCGGTTTTCCGACAGTTTGGAGGAGGGTGATCGTCTTCTCGGGAATCCGCTTGGGGCGACCGCTTTTGGCGTCTACGAAAACCCAGTTAGTTTCCCCTTTCGCGAGCAAAGCGCCATCGCTTTTTCGAGTAAACTGATACATGCGTAGGCACTGAACCCGGTGGAAACTGGCGACCCAGGTGAGCGCTTCAACGTGGTCGCCCTCCAAGGCGGGTTTGAGGTAATCAATTTTATGCGAACGCGCGAACCAGGTGGCGTCTTCGCTTTGGTCTATTTCAGAACCTCCGATGGAGTCATAATGCAGAATGGCGACATCTTGCATCCACTGAACATAGACGACATTGTTTACGTGACCATTTTGATCGAGGAGCTTGTCGGTGATAGCAAATACGTGACGGTAGCGGGCTTGAGCGTTGGAGTGAGTCATTTGGCTTAAAAGATCAGATGCGCCGACTGGGTAAACTCGTTGGGGCGATGTCTTTTTTCAAATCCGAAACTAAGAATAGAGTGTCCAACAAGCGCTGTTGGTTAAATGCGAAATCGACTTTGAAATTGTAGACGCGGTCGTTGACCATAGACGTCAGGTTAAGAGTTTTTCTAGGGTTTGCCTCTGATTGGGTTTCTTGCGCTTTTCATAGAAGCAATGCTTGCGAAGGTTGTCGA
>JBCCZW010000182.1:0-7613 GCA_039186805.1 Verrucomicrobiota bacterium | reverse complement strand
TACTAGGAGGGTTGGGCTGGGGCTTGAAGCTCGCCAGTTGCTATTCGTCTATACTCCGATGTTGTCCGATTAGACAGCCAACCAGCTTTGAGGGGAGGATGGATTTTGAGACGCGGTCGGTGGCTTCGATCGTGGTCAGGAGCTAGATCGAGAGGGGGACTTTAGTTCGATGATATTTATGGGGTGCGAGATGCCGGGATAGTTGACTGGGGTGCGATTTTGGGTCAGTTCCTGTGGATTCTTTTCAGAGGCGAGGAGAGTCTTTTCGTCGATGGCGAGGCCGGTCTTCGTGTTTTGCTCGGCCCACTCGGAACTGAGAAGCGCGATGCTTATGGCTTCTCCTATAATGTCGGGGTGAGCGTAGTCGGGGTGGCCGATGGAGCCGAAGTAGATATCGCCGGTGGATTGGCCGATCTTAAGGGGTTCGGAGACGAGCTGGTCGGTATTGAGGGCGGCGTCGATGGCCCGGTCTTGGTGCTTGTTGCCGGAAAAGAAGCAGAGGATGCCGGCGCCCCGGGCTTTGACCGGAATGCCGCCAAAGCGGAGAACGCATTCGGTGATTTGATAGCAGAGGGTGTTGGTCCAGTTGGCGAAGTCGCGCGGGGTGAGCCGTTCGGACTTTTCGCGGGCCGGTCGGGCTCGGGCGTCCATGACCGTGGCTTCGAATACATCTTTGTCGATGGAGTGGCAGCCGAGTAACCATTCGATGGATACGCCTAGGAGTTGGGCGATTGGGGAGAGGATGGCGATGTCTGGGGCATTTTCTCCTCGCTCCCATTTGGAGACGGCTTGCGGGCTGACTTGGACGGCGTTGGCGACGTCGGTTTGGGTGAGGCCGCATTTTTTGCGGCGGTGACGGATGCGGTCTCCTAAATCTTGAAGGTTCACGGTACTTGATTGGGTTGGGTGATAATGGGCTTCGGCGTGTTTTATTGGTAATGACATCGCTTCGGCGGAGTGCCGGTTTTGTCTCGGTAGTCGGTCGTTTTTTGGATGCGCTTGGAGGATTAACTTATGCAGGATTTTGTTGTGGGAGTTAGGATGGCTAGGCTAGGAATCTATGAGTTCGTGGTAGGCAGCGCAGTGGGTTTTGCGTTGGCAGGTGGGGCAGTGATTCCCGATCCAAAGTTGGTCGAACTGATCGATGATAGGTCGGACGAGTTTGGGATCGTCAGTAAGGATGCCGGCTTCGAAATTGCGGCGGTCTTTGCTTTTGGCTCCGAGGCCGGCTCCGGTTAGATTTGCGCTGCCCGTGTAGGCGAGACGGCCGTCGATGATGACGGACTTGAAGTGGGTTCGGGGGCAAAGGATCATTTCCATGCCTTCGATGAGATTGGGGTAGCGATCGTAGTCTGCCCGGAAGGCAGGTCCGGGTTCTTTCGCGTGGATAAGGCGGATGGAAACTCCGGTGGCGATGAGTTCGGACAGTATTTCGAGGAAGGGTACGAAGCGACGCCCTTTCTTCAAATGCATGTCTTTGATGTCGGAGGTCGCGATCCATAGGTAGCGCGCGGCGCCGAGAATTGCGTTTTGAACGACTTCGGCGTGGATTTCGGAATCGGATAGGAAGCGAGTTTCCGGCATGTTCAAGTTTGTAGACTACGGTTGGCTGGGCGTGAGAACTTTCCTCTAAAATAGGTGTAGCCTTTTGGCTATTGAATCGATTTCTTGATCGCCATGTCAAAACAAAGGGTCGCTTTTATTGGAACAGGCGTAATGGGGCGCAGCATGGCTGGGCATCTGATCGAAGCGGGGTATCCAGTTTCTGTTTACAATAGAACGAAATCCAAGGCTGATGATTTGGTGGCGAAGGGAGCCGAGTGGCGGGATACGCCCGCGGAAGCGGCGAAGGATGCGGATGTGGCGATCACGATCGTGGGGTTTCCGAAGGATGTAGAGGAGACTTATTTTGGGGAGAATGGAATTTTGAAAACCATGCCGGAGAGTGGCGTGGCGATCGATATGACGACTTCAAGTCCGGCATTAGCGAAGAAGATCTTCGAGGAAGCGTCCAAGAGGGGTATTGGGGCTTTGGATGCGCCGGTGTCGGGAGGCGATTTGGGGGCGAAGGAAGCTCGCTTGTCGATAATGGTGGGAGGCGATCCGGATGCGTTCGATGTGGCGAAGCCTCTTTTTGAATGCATGGGGAAGATCATCGTGTACCAGGGACCTGCGGGGTTCGGGGCAGTATACGAAGATGTCCAATCAGATTGCGATCGCGAGTGGGATGGTGGCGATTGCCGAGGCCTTGACGTATGCAAAGGCGTCTGGGTTGAGTCCGGAGGTGGTGTTGGAGAGTATCTCCGGAGGAGCGGCGGGCAGTTGGTCTTTGAGCAATCTAGCTCCGCGGGCATTGAAGGGCGATTTCGCGCCGGGCTTCTACGTGAAGCACTTTATTAAGGACATGGGCATCGCGCTCGATTCGGCGGAAGAAATGGGCTTGAAGTTGCCTGGCTTGGCGATGGCTAAGGATTTGTATGATCGCGTGGCGTCTGAGGGCGGTGAGGATGATGGGACTCAGGCTTTGCTCCGGTATTACTTTGAGGGGAGGCAATAAGGCATCGGCCCAGGGGTCAGTCGATAGATCCTACGTTTTTTCCTGAACCTTTGGGATTATTGGGGGGAGGACTCTTGGGAGGAGGTCGGTGTAGAGTTGGGTGAGGTTTGGAGGGAGCGATTGGGATGCAAGTTGGGAAAGGGCGGTGATTTTTTTCGGGGATGTTCGAAGGGTGTGGACTAGTTGGGAGAGGTTTGCGGAGTCGGTTATTGGCGGGTAGTTGGAAGGGAGTTTTTCAGCTTTAGTGTAAATGAGGGCAGAGAGGCTGGCTTGGGCGTTCCAGGCGTTCTTTAGAAAGGAGTTGAGCCAGACCTCTTGGGCTTTGGCTTTTTGGTTGAGGTTCCAGTAGGCGATACCTTTGACGTATTCGAAAGTTGGATCTGTGAGAGGTATCTCTAGGTCTGCTTGGTAGGGAGTCCAGTCGGGGGTTTGCACGAGGAGTTGATCATAGGCAACTAGATTGTAGAAGCTGATGAGTCGGAGGCGTTTGGCGTCAGGGCGGTCGGGACTGTAGTTGAGGGCTTGGTCGGCCCAATAGTAAGCTTCGCGATCTCGTTGCAGTTTGGCGGAGGCGTCAGCGAGAAGCATTGCGTCTTGGACGTAGGTTTGGCGGGAGGCGATATCGCCGAAGCGGGAAAAGCTTATAACGACGAGAGGGAGCGCTATGGCGAGTCCGGCGATGAGGAGAGGGCGATGTCTTTTCAGAATGAGGTATTTGAAATAGAAGTAGCTGCCGCCAGCTAGTATTGAGAGTATGGGCACGAGCGGGAGTCGGAATCTGGCGCTTGCCATGTAGAGGAGAACGCCGGCTGAATAGAGTATGATTATACTGGCTAAATAGAGGATTTTGGAGGGCTCGCGTTTCGAGAGTAGGGGAGCTGCAAGCAATGCTAGGGTAAGGAGAAGGCCCCATGAGATCGGATTGTATTTGAGGACTGGCGACAGCTCTTTGTGAAAGGAGTAGGTCTTGTTATTGTACTGCTCGAAGTTGTTGATGAGCGCGTAGGATTTGTAGAGCATCAGTTTTAACCACGCAGTGGGGTCTTCGAGAATAGCGTTGAAGGCGCGGGTCTTCCAATACTCGTTGAAGGTGTCGATATCGATAGGGCCTTCGTTTCCGGTGTCTTTTCGGTAGTGATACTCGGATTCGAGTCGAGCGGGGTTTTGGTGCTGGCCGGTGTAGTGGAAGCTTAATGACTGAGTGAGGTAGAGTCCGTTTGAGCCGGGATGATTGTTGGCCCATAGGTTGTAGGAACCTTGCCATGGCAGAATGCGGAAGTCTTGGGAACGGAGGGCTTGCAGTGTTCCAAAGCTGAGGAGAATCAGGATTGCGGGCGCGATGAAGGCGAAAGCGTAGTTTTTTGCAGACCTGTTTATGATGGCTAGCAGAAGGGAGATGAGGAGGGTGGGGGCGAGAACGGCGAAGAAGTGGGGGCGGGCGAGGCATGCGAGAGTGAGGAAGAGGGCTGATAGAATAAACGGCAGGCTTTTGGGCGGCTTGGATTGTAGGCCTTTGAGAACGGAGGCTATGGAAGCGAGGAAGAGGGTGATGGAGAGGGTGATGTCGAGGGGGTCGAAGGTAAAGTGAAGCAGGACTGGGTTGAGGCCAACGAGCGCACCGGAGATAAGGGCGGCAGCTTTGCTTCGCCAAAGGGAATGAGTGATGAAGATAACAAGGAGGGTATTTGCGAAGTGTAAGAAAAATCCTAATACGGCGAAGTGAAGGGGTATGACGGAGAGTAGGGCGGGGTAGAGAATCGCTCTGTAGAATGGCTCTTGGGCAAGAGCACCCTCGGATATTTGCGCGGCTAGGATTAGGTTTTCCTGGCCGTCTAGCACTGGACTTTGCAGAAGGGGAGAGTCCCAGTACCAAATGAGTTGAGCGATCGAGTAGGCGACGACGGTCAGCAGCAGCCAGAATGTCGATCGCTCTCTTAACATGTTACTTTGCTTTGTATCCGGGTTTTAGGAATAGCTTGTAGGCGTACCCTCCTATGATTGCTCCGAGACATGGGGCGATGATATAGACGGTAAGCCATCCTAACCCGTTGAGAGAGAAAGGCAAATTGCCCCAACCGACAAGCGTAGAGAGGAGTCGAGGAGCGAAATCGCGGGCGGGATTAAAGCCGCCTTGAGAGATAGGGGCGAGTAGGGATATGAGAACGGTAAGGGTGAGGCCGATTCCAAAGGGTATCATGCGCGAGGGAACTTCAGTGTTGTTGCGGTCGGTGAAGCCGAAGATTGCCAGGGCGAGGAGCGCGGTTCCGATGAGTTCGGCTAGGAATGCGTGGAGGTTTGAGATTGACGCTCGGGCTTCGTCTGTAATGGGTTTGCCGCTGGGATTTGGGAAGTACTCTCCGAAGATCATAGCGCTTGCTTCGCTGCCTTCGGCTCCTCGGGTGATGCCGTTTGCGGCTTCAAAGGATGCGATGGCTCCTCCGTAAAGGGCATAGATGAGCCCTGCGGCGGCAAAGGCTCCGACGAATTGGGCGAAGATGTAGCCGGGGACGCGTTTCCAAGCGAAGTTGCGGTGGAGCGCCATGGCGATGGTGATCGCGGGGTTGAGATGGGCGCCGGAGTTTTTCGCGGTGAGGAGAATGGCGACCATGAGCCCGAAGCCCCAGACGATGGCGACTTGGAAGATGCCGACTTGAGCGCCCATGGCCACGGCGGTGGCCACCGCTGAGCAGCCGAAGAAGACTAGCAGGAAGGTGCCGAGAATTTCGGAGAGTAGAGGTTTTTTGGATTTCATGGGTTGGAGGATAGAAGGCGGAGGACTTTGCACTTATCTCAAGGATAGAAGATGGGCTTAAGTTGAGCGGCAGGATGTGCCCCTCCGTTAGGACTCGCGAAGGCCGGCGACGTAGGCTTCCAAGACGAGCTTGATTTGGTCGCGGACGGAGCGAAAGGCGTCCATGATTTCTTCTTCGGAGCCCGTTGCGTGCGCGGGGTCGTCGAATCCCCAATGATAGCGTTGAAGCTGGCCTGGGTAAGTGGGGCAGGCTTGGTCGGCGTTACCGCAGACTGTAATGACCGTGTGGATATCTTGGTCGAGGAAGGTGTTCATGTGTTTGGATTTGTGGTCCGAGATGTCGATGTGTATCTCCTTTAGGGCTTTGATGGACTTCGGGTGCACGTAACCTGCGGGATTTGAGCCGGCGCTGTGGACTTCGAAGAGGTCGCCAGCGATGGAGCGTAGAATGCCTTCGGCCATGTGGCTGCGGCATGAGTTTCCAGTGCAGAGGATGAGAATGTTCTTTTTCATTTCGATCTTTGGAAAAGCTAGGGGCAGAAGGAGTCTTCGAGTTGCTTTACATCTTTAGTAAAGTCGATGTTCTCCGCGAAGGATTGCGATATGCCCTCAATATTGGGTCGGACGAGCGGATGAGCATCCCAGTTGATTTCATAGAAGCTCCAGTTTGCTTTGCGCGTAGAGAGGAGGAGACCTCTTTCCTTCATGTAGCCTAGGTGTTTCGACATCTTAACTTGAGGCTCGTCGAGCGCTTGTTGGATCTGGCAGACGCAAAGGGGACCTTCTTTAAGAAGATTGAGGATGCGGATGCGGTTTGGCTCGCTTAGGCATTTGTAGAGGGTTAGCAGATCCATGAGTTCGGGGTTTATGCGAATGCAGGTATATTCTTGTCAAGGAATATGAATTGGAAACAAGGAGACTTATGCAACTTAGTAGGCTGAGGGAATGGGGTGTGAAGAAGGCGGAGTCTAGAGGCTTTTGGAGCGCATTTTGATTCCGTCGCTTGCGCGGATGAGCGCGCCTTTGAGCGTGTCGAGGAGAATGGGTTTGGAGAGGTAATCGTCCATTCCTGAGCGGAGAGCATTTTCCATATCGTCCCGCATCGCTCCCGCGGTTACGGCGATGATCCATGGTTCGTCGAGATGATCTTGTTCGCGGATTGTCCGAGTGGCTACTTTGCCGTCCATGACTGGCATTTGGACGTCCATAAGCACGACGTCGTAGTGCTTCTTTGCGGACATATCGACGGCTTCTTTTCCGTTTGCGGCTTCGTCTGCGCCGTATCCAAGTTTTTGCAACAGCATTCGAGCGACTTGACGGTTGGTATCGTTGTCGTCGACGAGCAAAATGGAGAGAGGGGATTCTTGGCCTAGGGATCGATGGGACTCGCTTTCGTAGTCTTGTCGCGGAGATGATTCTAGTCGGGGCGCCGATTTTAGGCAGCGGTTTATGGACTCGAAGAGGTAGCTGGGCTTTATGGGTTTCGAGAGCGCGATGTTGAAGATATCGCCCGGAGTTTGGATAGTGGAAGCGGTGATCGAGAGGAAGGTAGTGGCTTGGCAGGCGTCAATTTTTCGGAGTTTGGTCGCGAGTTCGTTGCCGTTGATATCGGGAAGGCGGAGGTCGAGGATGCCGATATCGATGTTTGGGGCGGAAGTCTCGGCAATCGCGAGCGCATCGGTGGGATTGGATGCATCAAGAACGTTCATACCCCATCTTTTGAGGTACCGCGCGATGAGCTTTCTCTGGATATCGCTATCTTCTACGACTAAGGCGGTTTTGCCTTGGACTGACTTAGAGTCGATGTCGCGTCGCTTTGCGGATTCGATTTTAATCGAGACGTCGAATGTGAAAGTGGAGCCAAGGTCTTCCGCGCTTTCTACTCTGATTTCCCCGCCCATGAGCTCGACCAGCTTTTTGCTGATAGCGAGGCCTAGACCGCTGCCGCCGTACTTTCGGGTTTGAGAGGCGGTGACTTGGCTGAAGGACTTGAAGAGCAGGTCGAGAGATTGATTTGGTATTCCGATGCCGGTGTCTTCTACGCAGAGTTTGATTTTGGCATTCTCATCCACTATTTGGATACACTCTATATTGACGTAGATATGCCCTTGATTTGTGAACTTTACGGCGTTGCCAATCAGGTTGACGAGTATTTGGCGAAGTCGGGTGGCGTCTCCAATGAGGACCTCTGGAATGTCCTCTTCTATGTAGTAGGCGAGTTCGAGGTTTTTTTTGGATACTTGCTCTATGAATATGTCGAGGGTCTGTTCTACGCATTCGCGGAGGCTGAACTTCATTTCCTCG
>JBCCZW010000181.1:0-7621 GCA_039186805.1 Verrucomicrobiota bacterium | reverse complement strand
CGCCGGCATCCGGCTTCTCCACGGCCATCGCTTTCGGCTCTCCTCCCTCTTCGCAAATCATCAGTCCTTTCCCATTCGAAGAGTCGTAATCTAAAACCGCCTTTTCAAAAATAGCCTGAAACGACATTTGGAAGCCCCATCCCTTCGGATAATTCCAACCGCCTTCGAGACTGACGTGCGTCTCTCCGCACTTCATCAAACTGAAGACATGAACCGGACCGCTGTAATCCTCCGTCACGCGACTTTCCACCCGAGAGGGGCGTCCCAATAGAGCGAATACGAAGTCCGAATCATGGATGTGCAGATCCAAAGCCGCCCCGCCCGAACGCGATTCATCATTCAGCCAATCGCCAAATCCATAACTGGGACGCCCCGCCCGACGCGTTAAGCTCAAGCTCAAAAGCTTACCGCCCGCGTCGCTCTGGTAATAGTCCATCAGAGCCACATACTCGGGCCAAAACCGAACGCAATGACCCACCTGAGCAAAGACTTTCTTTCTCTCGGCCGCCGCCACAATTTTATCCGCATCGCCCAAGGTAAGAGCCAAGGGTTTTTCGCAAAACAAATCCTTTCCCGCTTCAATGGCTTCGATCGCAGCATCGCGATGCAAATCAGTAGGAAGACACACATCCACAAAATCAAAAACTTCCTTCCCCAAGGCCTCCCCAAGCGTCGCGTAAACAGGGATGTCCAACCCAAAGGACCTAAGCTTATCCTCCGAAGCCTTCACCGCTCCATCTACTGCCGCCACAAGCTTCACCCCTGACAAAGCCTTGTAAACCTGGGCGTGCATTCCACCCATGAAGCCGCAGCCCACCAAAACGCCCCTCAGAATTCCAGATTTCGTTCGATTCTCGCTCATACTATAAACTGACAAAGCGATCTTAGCAGAATCTTTTTCGCAAATATTTGCCTAAATTAGCAATAAACTTAGCTTTTTCGATTATCTATTCGTCCCAAAACAACCTCGGATACAAGTCCAATGAACCTCAGCGCATGAACCCTTCCCTTCTTGAAAAATCCTCCCGACTTAATCCGCCCGAAAACTACTTCAGCGGCTATACCCCTGACGAGCTTCCTATTCCTCAAAACATTCTGCTCTTCTCGCGGACGAAGCAGAACGACCTCCAACGCAAGAGCTTTGACGGCTACCCCCACCACCGCTTCGTACTTGCCTTCAACCTGCAAACCGCCGGAACCATCACGGCCGACGGAATCCCCTGGAAACTCCATCCCAACGAAGCGTATCTAATTTTCCCCTACCAATTCCATCAATTCATAGACCTGGACTCCACCGTGCTCAATTGGCTCTTCATCACCTTCGAACTCGAATCCTCGGACTCTCTAGAAGCCTTCCGCCATCGCATCCTAAAACTCGACCAGACCGCGCGCGCCATCTTAGAACGCATTATCGACGACTTCCGGAGCGCCCATTCTGAGCGAGCCGCTCGCCGCCTTACCCTCACCGTCGCCAACCTGATCAATCACCTCCGCGAACAGCTGGAACTCAGCCCAAAGACGCAAGTCGCCCAAAGACGCCGCCGCTCAACCTCGCTTCTCGCTCAAATACAGAAAGGCCTAAAGACCGAACCCGGTGAAATGATGACCGTATCCAGACTCTCTAGACGCCTCAGCATGTCCGAGAGCAACCTCAGAGCCAAGTTCCGTCAGCAATTCAACATCAGCCTTGGAGCTTATCTCAAAAACTACCGCGCCCACCAAGCCATCCTACTCATGCGCAACCCCCGGATGAGCCTAACGGAAATCGCCTTCGAGCTCGGTTTCACTACCCTAGCTGCCTTCTCCCGCTTCTTCACCCAATCCATCGGCTCCACTCCTCGCAACTACCGCCGCTACCTTAGATACTAACTATTATATATCTTCGAATAGATGTTTTACCATTCGCGATTATAAAAATCTCTGAGATCTTCAAACTGTACACCTCTAAAGCCATACAATCCCAATGGAGTCTCCGACAGATCCTGGCCTTCATTAAACCCATTCCGAAAACCCAAAACCCTCATACCAGCGCTTATTGTCGCCGTTACTCCAGGCTTTGAATCTTCAATCGCCAAACACGCCTGAGGCGAAATTCCCATCATTTTCGATAGGTTTAGATAAATATCCGGAGACGGCTTCCCATTACAGTCGATGTCTGAAACCGATAGACTGCAATCGATTTTTCCATGATCTTTTTCGGATCAGTTTTCGATCCAATTGCGAACCATATCATTTCCGGTTCGAAGCCAGTGTTTCTCTGAGTCAATCAACACTCCGTCCATATCGAAAATAATCGCGCCTACATCTCTCCTAAACGCCGCTAACCTTGTGGCTGGAGAGAAAACGAGTCATTGCTTGGGTTGCCTTAATCTGCGAGCGCTGTGCCAGTGGCGACTGAAAGAAGCTCCCGATTTACGCCTTGAAATAGAGCATGCTGATGCTTCGCTGGGCGATATGCCGCAATCTGCGTCAGTTGAACTTAAACCCGTTGACCTCCTAACCGAGGTTTTTGGCGTTCCAGAGCAGCTTCTGCGTTGGTCGCCAGAATTTGCGTTTTCGGATGTCTGACACATTTCGCGGGAAGTCGGACGACTCTGAGGCCCTGGATTTGTACACCTCTCATCGCGCCGCCCTTGTGTCCTATTCTCAGGCGACTGTGGGAGATGCGATGATAGCAGAGGATGTGGTGCAGGATGCGTGGATCCGTTTCGAGGCGGTTATGAAAACTGAAAGGCCCCGCATCCCAATCGGGTACTTCTACCGCGTCGTGCGTAACCTTTCGATCGACTACGTGAGGCGAAAAAAGCGGGTGTTGGAGATTGAGAGCCTAGGTCCGAATAAGGGCGCTCGCCCGCTGGAAGTTGAGAGTTCTGATCCCACTACCGAGCGCGTGGTGGCGGCTAAGGATGACCTTGAGCGGCTTATGCTGATTTTCGACGAACTGCCAGAAAAGACGAGGATCGCTCTGCGTTTGAAGAAGCTGCGAAATTTAACGCTCAAAGAGATCGCCCGTGAGATGGGCCTCTCCACTTCAAGGGCTCATGAGCTTATTGTGGAGGGTGTGGAATATTGCCGTGTTCGGATGGAAGAAGAAGGGGGTTGGAAGTGAATCTAATTAAGAAAAATAGTCGGAATTCCGTAAATTACCGGATTTTTCCGGCAGGAATTCGTCATGGATATGCAGCCCCAGCATTCGCGCCCGAAGGCTGTTCCCGGATAGATTTAGAAGCGTTAGAAAAATGAAGGAGTTTGGGCATAACCAAGAGGAATCGCCTGCAGCAAAGGCGACTCGGCTGATGATCGCGGTAGAAGAGCGACCCGATGATTCTGAATTGGCTGCGGAGCTCGCTGCATGGCTTGCCGAGGATCCGGATCATGCAGATGCCTGGGAGAGCGCTTGGGCGACTTATGAAGGAATTGGAGAAGTCGTTGAGAAGTCTGAGGAATTGGAATCTCGAGAAACAAGTAGGATTCGGAAAATCCCTTGGATGGCAGTGGCGGCATCGGTCGCGGCGGCCGCATGCTTTGTATTCTTCTTTGGCCCGAATATTATCTTAAATTTGGAATCAGATCACTTGGCAGGCACAGCAGCCTTGGAGGTAATTTCGCTGGAGGATGGATCTACCCTAACCTTGGGTCCGGAAAGCGCTGTCCGATTGGATTTCAGGGCTGATATGCGCGATGTGCATTTATTGCGGGGCGAAGCGTTTTTTGAAGTGGAGCCAGATTTGGTTCGCCCCTTTCGCGTGCATGCGAATCACCTCACAGCGACCGTTTTGGGGACTGCTTTCGCGGTCGATATGCAAAGCGGAGAAGTTCTGGTGGAGGTAGAGCATGGCCGAGTTGCTATCGATTCTTCTCTTGATTCGGAATTTGCGCCAGAAGTTCTGGAAGCTGGGGATTGGGTGGCATCCGAAGAGGGTGAAGCTCTCGAATCAGGTGAGAAAGAGCCTTTCGAGATTGCCGCCTGGCGAGAGAATCGGCTCATCGTCAAGGATGAGACCGTCGAAGCGGTGGTTGCGGCGATGAAGTCATACCACAAGCGGGCGGTTTGGATTCGATCTGATGAACTGAGGGAGACCCGAGTGAGCGGCGTTTTCAAAATGGATGATCCAATATCAGCTCATCGAACGCTTGCCAAAGCAGCCGGAGGTAGTCTGGAAGATTCGCTTCCTGGCATTTTGATTTTCCGGGTGGAGTGAGAGTGGTAGTGGGCGATTCTTCTTTCCCGTTTTCCGAAAAAAGTTTCGGAAAAACCGGAAAAGCGATTTTGGGGTTCGTCGGTGATGTGACGGGCTGCGATTGAATCTCAATTTCTTTGAATTTAGAATCGGGCTCGGGAAACAGTTCAAGATTCATGACCTACTCTCACAAACCCTCGTATTTGCATCGGTTCGGCATTTTCAGAAAGCTCACTAAGCTCGCGTTAGCTTCACTCGCCGTTTTGCTGGCGGCTAGCGCTAACGCGGAGGATCCCGTTGTATTCGATATTCCAGCACAGCCCTTAGCCGATGCCCTTACTGTCTACGGTAAGCTAACCGATACTCAAATTTCAGTCGCCACTCGACTGACCAAAGGCCTTACGTCGGCCACTTTGGTGGGTAAGATGAGCAAAGTCTCGGCTCTCGAAACATTGCTAGAGGGTACGGGCCTCGCTTATGAAGTCGATCGCGATGGTTCTGTGACGATCGTCCGCGAAAAACCGAACTCGGAAGTTAACAGCGGTCTGAGCGGCAGCGTGATCCAGCTCGATTCAATCACCGTAAAGGGCCAGAAGATCGAACGCTCATTGTTGGATACCAAAGAGAGCGTCGCGGTCGTGACCGGCGAGATGGCGCAAGAGCGGACCTTGCTTTCTATCGCGGACGCTGCCCTGCAAGTGCCTAACGTGTCCGGTGGCGACCGAAACGGTACGGATGTGACGATCCGTGGAATACGGGGTGGCGTCGGGACCGCAGCCGCGGTTGGCGGGTCGGGCGACGTCAGCATCGCCCTTTACGACAATGTTCCCTTTTCTGGAATCGCTCGCGGATTCATACCGGACAATCTTTGGGACGTTGAGCAGGTCGAGTATCTGCGCGGCCCGCAATCCACCAATGTGGGCCGCAGCGCGATGGCTGGGGCTCTGGTCATCCGCTCGGCAGAACCGGATCTTAACGGCTTCGATGCAGCGGCGCGGGTCGAGTACGGCAACTTTAACACTTACGCTGCCGAAGGCATGGTCAACGTGCCCCTCTCGGATTCGACCGCGGTACGCTTTACGGCAGAACGTTCCGATACAGACGGCTTCATTTCGAATCGCACGATAGAAGACGAGACGGGCCCTGCCAGCTTCAATGTACGCGGCCGCTTGCTATTCGAACCGAACGAGCGCTTCCGAGCCCTTGCCAGCGTACAATACTTAGATGAAGAAAGTGGCGCTAATTCATTCGTATTTGCAGAGGGAGAGGACTCCCGGAGCTTTGTCGCGAGCAATAACGATCCGCTCAGTTTCGCCTACCAAGGTGTAATCGGTTCGCTAGAGCTCGGCTATGAGCTGGCAAACGGCTGGGAACTTCTTTCGATCACTTCCTTCCTCGACGGCGATTATGACCGGTTGACCGATACCGACCGGACGGCTGCGAATTTGGGAACGCTCGACCAAACAGTCGGAGAGAAAACGATTACTCAGGAGTTTCGCTTCCTTTACGGTTCCGAGCGACTACGCGGCGCGATCGGCGGATTCTACTTCGATTTCGATTCCGACGAAGACCGCGTCAGTACCATTGTAGCCGATCATCCGACTTTGGCAGCTCAGGGCGTTCCTGGATTGCTTCTTCCGTTTTACGCGAATCCCACCAATGCTCTATCCCGAAGCGAGATCCAAGGCGGGGCGACTAATGCCGCCTTTTTCACTCAGTGGGAGTATGATCTGACAGAAAATCTGCGGTTATCGGCGGGCTTCCGATATGATTCCGAGAGCATCGATCAGGATCTGCTACAGACAGGTGGCGTCGATCCCGGTACCCCTTTGCCTGATCCGGTCATGGCCGGTCAAATCGCTGAATCTCAGCAGCCCGGCACGGGAGCGCTTGTCCAGGGCGGCATAACGCAAGTGAATGGTCTGCTGGGGTCGTTATTGCCGAACTTCAATGAGGCCTTTGATACCGATTACGAAGCCTTCCTGCCCGAATTTGGGATGACCTACGCGGTGACGCCGGGTACCGATGTTTCCTTTTTCTACAAGCGGGGTTATCGAGCCGGCGGAGCCCAGGTCTTGCTCGATGGCATCAACACCTACGATCCCGAGTACCTGGACAATTTTGAGCTGGCCCTGAGATCGACCCTCCTCGAAGGCTCATTCGTCTTTAACGCTAATGCCTATTTCGGCAATTGGACCGATCAGCAGCTCGATGTGCCGATCAACGGCGACCCCAATAACATTGGCACGATAAACGCCGGGAAGTCGCGCATCTGGGGTCTGGAGCTGCAAGGAGATTACGCTCTGTCCGAGAGGGCGAATGTATTCTTCGGTCTAGGCTACGCTCATACGGAATTTCTGGAAGCCTGCCTGATTGGCTCGACTTACGATGGCCTGCCTGATTGCGCGATCGACGGCGTGCCCGGTAAGAACCTCGCGGGAAACAGTTTCCCATTCGCCCCTAGGCTGACCGCTTCGATTGGAGCGCGCCGCGAATTCGCCGAAAATTGGTTTGTCCAAGCTAACGCGACTTACAAGGACAGCCAATTTTCCGACTTGGAGAACGATCCGCGGTTCGAGAGTGATGCTTACGCCTTGTTGAATGCCAGTCTTGGCCTGATTTCGCTCGAAGCGATGGATAATGGAGCGGACTTTTTGACCGGAATTTGGGGTCTCTTTCCCTTAAGCTGGCTGTTGATGCTCGCGTTTTTGGTCCATTTCGTGCTTGGGCTTTGGTCGGTCTATGAACGCCCCACGCTCAAAACCAATGCGCAAGACATGGTGCAATTGGTGACTGCGCTTTTGGTTGTTCCGTTGATGGCCACGCATGTTCTTGGCATTTATTTGTCGGAAAATTTTGGCTTTCACCTGAGCTATGCGGGCGTCATCCGCATCATGTGGATCGAACAGCCCGTTATTGGGCTGCTGCAAGTCATCGTCGTGACAGTTGTTTGGATACATGGATGCGCCGGTCTGCTGATTTGGATGCGCTCGATTGAAAAAGCGCGCAATATCATTCTTTGGGTATATCCGATCGCAATTGCGGTACCTGTGCTGTCATTGTTGGGCTTCTCCGAAGCAGGACGGCATGTGATTGAGCTTGGCGATGCGATGCCTGACGTGGCAGCTGATGCAGACCGTCCGCCTGCGCCCAGCTACGCGCCAGAAGAAATGATGGCGATTTTCACCTATATCAAATCTGCCACGAATTGGACGATCTGGGTCTCCCTTGGTCTTGCCGCGCTGACATTACTGGCTCGTACGTTTCGGATCCGATTTGCGCCCCAACAAGAGTTCACTGTCACCCGCAACCAAAAAACACTGCAGCCCGCGCGTTCGGGTTTGAGTGTGTTTGACACGTTCCGTGAGCAAAATGAGGCCCATGCAGGACTGTGCCAGGGACGTGGGCGGTGTGGGACCTGTGCCGTGCGCATTGTCACT
>JBCCZW010000180.1:0-7626 GCA_039186805.1 Verrucomicrobiota bacterium | reverse complement strand
ATCCTCGACTGGCTATTAGAAGACAAGAGAGACCTCGAAATCCAAGATGCCTGCCTCCCGGGCTTCCTCGACTCCGAGTGGGCTCCAGTAGCGGATCAAATCAACAGTCTGCTCTCTGGCTACAATGGTCGGCTGGGAATACATGGTTCCTACTACGGGATACAAATCGCCTCCTCCGATTCCTTAGTCCGGGAAATCGCTCAGAAACGCCTCGACCAAAGCCTCGACTTCGCCCACGCGATTTCAGCCAAACAATGCGTCATCCACAGCCCCTTCATCTTTTTTGGATCAGGTCACGCCTGCCATACCCACCGCACAGACTTGGAGGCTTCCCTCGCCAAAATCGTCGAAACCCTAACGCCCATCGTCGAACGAGCGGCAGACCTCGATATCGTTCTCGTAATGGAAAACATATTCGACAAAAGCCCAACCCCCCTCCGCGCGCTGATCTCCCGCTTCGACAGCCCTCACCTACGCCGTAGCATCGATACCGGCCACGCCGCGATCACCGAACGAACAGGAGCGGGCCCTTCCCCCGAATACTGGGTCCAAGAAGCGAGCGACATCCTCCACCACGTCCACCTCCAAGACACCAACGGCGAATATGACTACCATTGGACGATCGGAGAAGGCTCTATCAACTGGGAAGGCGTATTCAAAAAGCTCAGCCAAGTAGACACCGATCCCCACCTCGTCATTGAAACAGCCGACCCCATCTCCGGCTGGCAATACCTGAAATCAAAAGGCTTAGCAAAATAGTTGTAGACGCGATCGCTGATCGCGTACGATCATGCTTCAAAGCCAACATCCGCCAGACCATCATCATCAGCGTCTATCTGCGGACACAAAAACATAAAGCCCACCCTCCCGCCTTGAGCTCCATCCACTATCAGTATCATAAAATTCCCTACGGTGAACTCATCATCGGCTCATTCGAAAACGAGCTTTGCCTCTGCGATTGGCGCTACCGGCGCATGCGAACCACCATCGACAAGCGACTCGCGAAATACCTCTCGTCCGAGTCAATCGAGACAAGTAGCCCCGTAATCGAAGAAACCATCAAACAACTAAACGAATACTTCGCTCAGAAAAGAAAAGACTTCGACATCCCCTTACGTTTTGCCGGCACCATCTTTCAGCATGACGTCTGGAACGCCTTGGTCAAAGTCCCCTACGGCGAGACCTCTACCTATCTGCAACTCTCCAAAACCGTCGGCAACAAAGACGCTGTGCGAGCGGTCGCCAGCGCCAACGGAGCCAACGCCATCTCTATCCTCGTCCCCTGCCATCGTATCATCGGCAGCAGCGGCGAACTCGTCGGTTACGCCGGCGGCCTCCGGGCAAAACAAAAACTGCTTGAGCTAGAAGGCGCGGCGGCTCTTCAGGAAACCTTCAGCTTCTAAGCGCCAAGCGAGCGATTGTAGCATGTTAGCCAGCTTTCACAATCATACCGTCTGGAGCGACGGTAAAACCGGAGTCAGAGACATCTACGACTTCGCGGCGCAATCGAATGTCGATCTGATCGGCATCTCCGATCACTTCTGCGTCCATCCGGATGGCAAAAGCAGGAACTGGTCAGTCGATCCATCGCAGGTCGGCGAATACATCGCGAATGTCAGATCTGCCCAAAAGGCGAACGGCCCCTCCGTAATCGTGGGCCTCGAAATAGACTGGTTCGCAGACTATGAACGCATTCTCCCCGATCTCATCGAGCCGCTCGATTTGGACTACAGGATCGGCTCTCTCCATCACGTAGACGAACAACCTTTCGATTACTGCTTCTCTCCGACTCTCGATAAAGAAGAGTTGCTGGAAACCTGGCGCAAGTATTGGAGACTCGAGCGCGGTCTCGCGGAGAGCGGTCTTTTCGACATGGTAGCTCATCTCGACATCCCCAAACGCCTCGGATGGTTTCCTGAAGAAGAGCTTAGCTCCGAAATTGATCAGGCCATAGACGCTTTCAAAGCCCATGGCGTGGTTGTGGAACTCAACACTGCAGGCTATTCGCTGCCCTGCAATGAAGCCTACGCCTCTCCCGAAATACTCCGAAAATGCAAGGAACGCGAAGTAGCGATCACTCTCTCCGCGGACGCTCACCAGCCAGACCGAATTCTTTACGAATTCGAACGGGGTCTTAAGCTCCTGCATTCAGTCGGGTTTACTGAGGTGGCGAGATTTCGAGAACGCGAAGTCTATTTCGAACCCCTCAGCGAAGCGCTTCCCTCGACCCCGAATCCGACAAAGGCGTAATGGAATTGCTGAGACAGCTCTGCAAAGAAAAAGGCAAAACCCTCCTCGTCTCCCGCATCAAGTCGACTTCGCCAAACAATACTGCCACCGGATCATCGCCCTAAAGTCCGACCAGATGCTCTACGACCTCCCTCGGCAGGAATTCAAGGACGAACAAAAGCGACAACTCTATCAGACGAGAACCAGCAACCTCCCGGAGCCAGAACGAGTGTTCGCTTGAGTTTTTCGAGTCCGCAAATGGACGCAAATACACGCAAATCATAAAATTCGAATTCAACCGCTACTCCTCTCATCTGCGTTAATATGCGTTCATATGCGGACCAAAAAAAACGGCTTTCCTTGCATCTTTTTATCCAAGACCCCGTCTCCCTCTGTGAATTCGAAATTCAACCCATTCAAAAATCATGAACGAAAACACAGATGTAAGCTTTAAAAACGATCGCCGCATTCACTTCGGCCTTTCCGTCTCAAACTTGGAGAAATCCATCAAATTCTACCGCGAGCTCTTCAACGCCGAGCCCGCCAAGGTGAAGGAGGATTACGCTAAATTCGAACTGGACGAACCTTCCATTAATCTCGCCCTCGCGGCGACCGACAAGGAGATCGGCCCTTCCAACCGCGTCAATCACTTCGGCATTCAGCTCAAGTCTACCGAGGCTGTCCAAGCCGAAACCGAACGTTTCAAGGCTCTCGGCTGGATCACCGAAGTCGAAGAACAACGCACCTGCTGCTACGCCGTCCAAGACAAAGTTTGGCTCACCGATCCAGACGGCAACAAGTGGGAACTCTTCGTCGTCACTCACTACAACTCCGACCTAAAGACCGACAAAGAAGAAACCTGCTGCACACAGAAGGCAGAAAACGACTGCAACGCCGCAGAGGAATCTGCAAAGGAAGCCTGCTGCTCGTAAATGTTACAAATGTAGGTCGGGGCGGTGACCCGACAACTCAGCCTTGTCCTCACCGCCTCTGTCTACATTCATTTCATATCAATCAAACAATGGAAACGAATGCCACCTCTTCTATCGAAACAAAGACGCTTTGGAGCAAACTGCGCCAAGACCTCCTCCACTTTGTAAGAGCGCGTGTCCCTTCCAAAGAGATCGCCGAAGACATCACGCACAATGCCTTCCTCAAGATCGCCCAAAAGATCGACTCCCTCAAACACCAAGAACGCCTCGTCCCCTGGGCCTATCAAATCGCCCGCAACGAAATCGCCGACTACTACCGCAGCTCCGTTAAAGAAGAGCCTAAGCCCTTAGAGCCCAATCAAGAATCCGCTTCGTCGCCGGATTCTAACTACAACGAGCTAGTTTCCGGGTGGCTCCCCTCCTTCCTTGAAGCCCTCCCCCCGTCCGACCGACTGCTACTTGAGGAAGTCGAACTCAAAAGCATTTCCCAAACCGAAGCCGCCCAAACGCGTTCTATTCCCTACTCTTCCCTCAAATCCCAAGTTCAGCGAGCCCGCGCCAAGCTCCGCAATCTCCTCGAAGACTGCTGCCGCATCGAGCGCGACCGCTACGGTAACGTCGTCGATTACAAATCTAAGAACTGCGACTGCTAGCCCCTTCGCTATCTCCCGAACAGTCTGCGGCGATAATCCATGCGAACTCCTAATCTCAAACAAACGCCCGTCGCGATGACAGTCGCCGGATCTGACTCGGGCGGCATGGCGGGCATGCAAGCAGACCTGCTCACTTTCGCCGCCAACGGAGTCTACGGCGTTACCGCAATGACCTGCGTCACTGCTCAAAACCCAGAGGGAATCGCCAAGCTTGAGGTACTCGATGCCGATTTTGTAAGCGAACAAGCGAAGGCGCTCAATCGATACTTCGCAATTCAGGCAGCCAAAACTGGCCTCTTATGCAATCGAGAAATCATCGATCAGGTCGCGGACTTCTTCATTTCGAATCCAAGCATTCAACTCGTCGTCGATCCGGTAATGGTTTCCAGCAGCGGAGCCCGTATCATAAGCGAGGAGGCGATCGACGCTCTCAAATCGAAGCTGCTACCCCTCGCAAAAATCATCACTCCCAATCTCGACGAGGCCGAGATCCTGATCGACTCGCCCCTCAAAGATCCAGACGCGCTCGAACGGGCCGCCAAAGAAATGGCTTCCAAATGGAACGCAACCGTATACCTCAAAGGCGGCCACCTAGGCGGTGAAAGGCTCTACGATATTTCATGCTCTCCAGAGGGAGAATCACGCTCCTACTCGCAAAAGAGTATCCAATCCATAGATACCCATGGCAGCGGATGTACTCTCAGCTCCTGTATCACGGCCCATTTAGCCAAAGGCGAAGGTTCTCTGGCCTCTATCGAACACGCGCGAGACTACCTGAGAAAAGGCATGGAAAGACCCGTTTTCCATCGAAATGCACCATTTATTAACCACTTCCCTTCCTGAGACTGGAAGGTAGCTGCAGAAAAGGCTACCTCACCGCCCGCGCTTGAGCGCATCGTATAGATTCTTCCCCGTGAAGATCATAACCGGCAACAAGGTCCCTAGAACCGCGATCGCCAAGATCGCAGCAAGGGCGATCCCATAGACTTCAAGAGATAGGGCAGAGGTTTCGTAGAAAAAACTCCTCATGTTCAAGGCTATGAAATACGCTCCGGCAGCGCCTATCAGAAAACCGCATACTGCATCCCGAAGCGAACGACCAAAAAGCATGTTTCGCAACTTCTCTTTCGTTGCTCCCAAACAAAGACGGAGACTGAACTCCGCTGAACGCTGCGACAGATTGAAAAAGTAGAAGGCTAGTATACCGACTGTCACCAAGACAGCGACGACGATAGCAAACACCGCTAACAGACGCATCACTGTGTCGCTAAACCAGCGAAAGAAAGCTAAAAACGATTCTCCACTCTCATACCATGAGAGTCGCGCCTCAGGGTCCACACTCCTAAGCGCCTTCTCTTCCTCCTCCCTTTTCACCACTAATCCAGGCAGAGTTGTTCTGATGAGCATTGGCGCTTGCGGAAAGAGATAGGTCGCAGAGGGTCGATATCCATAAGGATAAACAGATGGGTTTCCGTCGCTGGAATAATCGTTTTCGCAGATCCCTATAATTTCCGCCCATTCGGAATCGCTTCGATGAAGTATCCAAATTCTCCTTCCAACCGGATCGCGATCAGGCCAAAACTTTTCAGCGGCCGCTTTGTTTATAACGATTGTCCTCGGAGCCTCCGGCAAGTTATCTCTTAGATCGAATGCCCTTCCTCTCAATATCTCCAGTCCCATCGTATCAAAGTAACCTGGACTTACTGTCATTCTCCGCAGTCCCTTGCTTGACTCCTCCACAGGTACCGTATCCAAATCGTCGATAAATAGGTAATCGGTCTTGCTATCAGTTGGAGCGAGCTCTCCCACGACAGCCGATTCAACGTGCGGCATCGCCTCCAACGCTTCGATATATCTGGAAACGATCTGATTCCGTTCTAAGGTAGAAGGGTACAACAATTCGCTCATAATTGTCCCCATCGTGTACAAGCTATCAACGGGAGCCTTCCTCTCAACATTCATACGCTTAAAGCCGCTTGAGAGCATCAAGCCCACCACAATGAGGCAAACCGTTGAACCCGCTACTTCAGCCAAAATAAATGAACGCCCTATTCGGCTGCCTACAATGCGATTGCCCGCAGCAGGTTTTCCGGTTCCGGAAGTCGAGAAATGCCGAGCAATATACAAGAAGGAGAAAATACTCACAACTGCGCAAACCGTCAATCCCACGAGCAAAGCAACTCCAACTACCTCCCAATCCATCACCGTAACAGCAACCGGTAAATTCGGAACGCTTCTCGCGATGTAAGCGACTATATAACTACTGGCTCCGAAACCGACCGCTGTTCCCCCAATGGACAATAGCGAATTCAATAGAAGAATCCCCATTGTTAGATGTATCCAACTCCCTCCCACTGAATTCTTGATTCTCTGCCGATAGGATAAAAGCGTCACCTCCGCTAAACTCATCACCAAAAGATTTACGGTGGCAACGAGAACGACTAAGACCGCTGCGCCCAAAAGCAGGTTCAACTCATCTCTATAACGGCCAGATACTTGCTCGCGTAAACTCACAGCCATTATCGGTTTATTCACCATGATTTTCGGCCAGACCGCCTCAACAGACTCATTGACCAGAAATAGCTCATCACTCAGTTGCCTGAGCGTCGCGCCCTTGGCAAGTCTACCGATGCCTCGGTTAAATCTCGATTTCAACCTTTCCTCAGGTAAATCGTCCGCCGTAATCGGCACGAAAATTTGCGGCTCGTCCGATACCGGGCGTCCAGGCAAAGCAAATCCTTGAACCAGGACCCCAGCCACTCGATGCACGCGCTCATTCACAACGATATACTCTCCCACAATAGCTTCAGCCGCCCCGAAAAATTGCTCCCACATGGCATAGCTCAACATCGCGGTACGAGCGTCCGAGGAGAATGCAGAGTCTTCTCGATATATATCGCCCATGGCGACCTTAGCGCCAATCAAATCAAAATAATTGGCAGAAGTCCCTCCCCCATAAACCGACGCGCTTTCCCCTCGGTACTCAACCTTCGCGTTTAGGAATGTCGCCATCCCAAAGTCTTCTAACGCCGAGCGAGAGGTCTTCACCTCTTTATAAGCGTAATAGTTCAGCGGCCGTAAGCCCCGAGAAGCATCGTGCTGCCCGACGACCACCAAGCGGTCGCTGTCGCGAAAAGGCAGCGTCTTCAACATAAATGAATTATAGACGCCAAAGGTCGCAGCCACTACCGCCACACAAGTAGCTAGTATTATAAACTTGCATATACTTAGCAGCGGTCTCCTGAAAGTTCCCCGCAAAGCGTCTACGCACTCCACCTTAACAACTGAAATCTTCATCCCGAAAACAGTGGCTAGCTGAGCGGTGAAAATACCGCAAACCCAACCTTGAAACAATCTCGCTTCAAAATCGAGAAGTTATTTACAAAGCCTATAGCTCAAATTCAATCGTCCTACAATTTCAGGCAACTGGCTAAGAGTTTCTATTTCGAAATTCGGGATGTAATTCGTCGAATTATTTTCTCCATCGCGATTCAACCAAACAGACGCCATCGACGCAGACCTAGCTCCCTCGATATCGTTTCGAAGCGAGTCGCCTACATGCAGAATCTCATTGCTTGCGCAACCTGCTTTTAACAATGCAAACTCGAAGATTCTAGAATCCGGCTTCTCAAAACCGCAATCCTGGGCAAATACCGCAAAGTCGAATACGCCATCTAAACCGCACTTTTCTGGGTAGCTATTCCCGTTGGACAAGAGCCCGAGCTTGTACTTCCCCTTAAGACGATCGAGCGTTGGCACGACATCGTCAAACAACTCGATTCCCTCGAAGCGATGCTTCAGATAGATTTTAT
>JBCCZW010000179.1:0-7736 GCA_039186805.1 Verrucomicrobiota bacterium | reverse complement strand
TGCTGGGTTACGGGGGCGCCTGAGCCATCTAGCGAGGTTGTGAAGAATGTATTTATAGTAGGAGAGCAGCGGTCCGGATCCAATCTGCTGAGACTGATGTTGAATCAGAGCGATGAGTTGGCGTGTCCTCACCCGCCTCATTTTCTGGAAAGGCTGCATCCTTTGTTGAATCGCTATGGCGACCTCCAGCAGGAAGGAAATTTTCAAGAGCTTGCGGACGACCTCGTCGAGCTGATCCGGCGCAATCCTGTTCGGTGGGAGGGATTTGATTTAGAAGGAGCCGATTTGGCGGCGAGATGCTCTAAGAGAAGCCTTTTCGCGTTGAAGGGGGCGGCGATGGATCGGTATGCGGAGCTGCGCGGCGCGGAAGAGGGCTGGGTCTGCAAGAGCATGCAGAATGTTCGATGGTTTCAAGAGATTGAGGGTTCATTCGAGCGTCCTCTCTATGTGCATTTGTATCGAGATCCTCGAGACGTCTGCGCTTCTTTTCTAAAGGCGGTGGTCGGATCGAAGCATCCCTATTTGATTTCCCGAAAATGGACCGAGCTCCAGGAGCTTTGCCTGGACCTCAAAGAGAAGGCCCCCGATAGGTATTGGGGCGTTAGTTACGAATGGCTTATTGAACGTCCCGAAAAGGAGCTCAGGGCTCTTTGCGGCTTTCTGGGTATCCGCTTTACGGACTCGATGCTGGAGTTTCATAGATCGGACGAGGCGGTTCAAGCTTCGCGGACGAGTTCGCTTTGGAAGAATGTCTCTCGTCCCCTGATGACGCGCAACTTTCGAAAGTTCGACAAAGCTCTCGATCGCGATGCTTTGGGGTATGTTGAGAAGGTTGCTGGGGACGTTATGAAGAAACTGGGCTACCGGCCGGTCTTAGATCCCTCCGAACTTGAATCGATAGAAGTCGGTGATGCGGATCTGGCTGCGATGCGTAAAGAGGACGAGCAAGGAAGGATCCGCATCGAGGAATCGATGAATGCTAAGGACAAGGAAACGCGGGCGTTTCAGTCCGATTTGATCGAGGAGATCGCCTCGCGTCCTTCGAGATTGGAAGGTCCGGAATTGCTTTTGGCCTGATTGCCGAAAACCGTCCGGATTTCTAGAAGGAATATGTCTTCATCGCCTCGACGGCTCGCGAGAAGGAGGTCTCTTGGGGACCGGGGGGCGAGGTCAGGGTGGCGGCTATTTTAGCGGCGGGTGAGGCGTCGGTCATAGCGGCGGAGAAGCCGGAGAATTCGAACATGGGGACGTCATTGTTTTGGTCGCCGAAGGTGGCGAGTTCTTGGGGTCTGATGCCGAGGCGCTCGATGAGGGGAGCCAGGCCTGAGGCTTTGGAGACCTTGGGCTTGGCTTGTTCGAAGATGAAGTCCATGCTGCGGACGGTCGAGAGATGGCTGTTTCGGATGAATTCGCTTTGCTGGATTTCGTCGAGGCGCTCTTTGGATTCGAAGTAGGAGACTTTGAAAACGTGTTCGGCGAGGATGGCTTCGCGAGTGGTGAGGTTTGGTTTGAGATCGACTAGCTGAGCGTAGCGTTCGATCCAGGGACCTGTACTGACGGTTTGGATACCGCTTTCGGTGTAGACGGCGATGGCGAGATTGTGGTCTAGGCCGAATTGGATGGCGGCGTCTGCGTCGGCTTTGGGAAGATGGGCTTCGAAGATGGTTTGGGTGTTATCGACGTCTGAAGCGTAGGCGCCTTGGGAGGAGACCATGTAGCGGACCATGGGCAGTTTGCGGGCGGTTGGCAGCATGGCGACGTATTGGCGGCCGGAGGCCAGGATGATTTCGACGTCGGCCGCGTGCAGGGCCTCGAGGGCGGCTCGGTTCTCATCGCTGATGCTCTGATCGTGGGCTATCAGGGTGCCGTCTAGGTCGATGGCTACGGCTTTGATGGGATGGTAGGGATTCGAGGGTGTCGGGCTGCTCATGTTCGCCCGAGAACAAGAGCCGCTTGGCCTGGAAGGGCGAGGAAAAATTGGTGACGATTGGGGGAAGTGGCTTTTGGATCGCGGCTGTTACTATGTCCGAGCTTGGGAGTGGTGACGAAATTGAACATCCGGGATGCTGGGCTTCCAAATTGATCGGGTTTTAGGGAGGTGTATCCGAATTCTCGCGACTTTGGTTGTTTGGTTTCGAGGTGGGTTGCGTCTTACGGACGCTGATTGGCGTTTGAGTTGGCGACAAGGGTTGAGGACTTAGGCTCTTGCTTTTCTAAGTAGGGACTATTTGTCAGATTGCCTGAGATAGGCCCTCTAAATAGGGCGGAAGCGTGTGTCTGCTTGTCAGATCGCGGGGTTACGAGATTTTATTGGGCGCATATGGGGTTCAATGCTCTTTGTCGGTTGACCCATGGAGGATTAGCGGGATGGTGCGTAGTTAGCGGTCCGGTGACTCGGCTCCGCGATCGACTGAAGTTTGCGCCCCTATGAATATTCAAGGTAAAGGAACGAAGCAGAATACCTATGACGCCATCGTCATCGGGTCTGGAATCAGCGGCGGTTGGGCTGCCAAGGAACTCAGCGAGAAGGGTCTTAGGACTTTGGCGCTTGAACGCGGGCGGGATGTGAAGCACGGGGAGTATCCTACGGCGCACATGGAGCCTTGGGAATTCGAGGGACGAAATCGGTCTACTCAGGCTCGAAGGGCGCGCCAACACAAGCAGAACCGTACTGGCTATACGACGCATCCTGCATCCGCTCATTGGTTTGTCGACGACATCGACAATCCCTATTCTGAGGATAAGCCTTTCGACTGGATGCGCGGCTATCATGTGGGGGGGCGCTCGCTTTTGTGGGGCCGCCAGTCCTATCGCTACAGCGAGTTGGATTTCGAGGCGAATGCGGAGGATGGCTTTGGAGTGGATTGGCCGATTCGTTACAAGGATATCGCTCCTTGGTACGATTATGTGGAGCGTTTTGCTGGAATTAGCGGTACGAACGAGGGTTTGCCGCATTTGCCGGATGGGCAGTTTCTCCCGCCAATGGAGATGAATTGCGTGGAGAAGCATGCTCGATCTCGGGTAGCGGAGGCGTTCTCGGATCGAATTATCACGATTGGGCGAGCGGCGAATTTGACGGTGCCGCACAATGGGCGGGGTAATTGCCAATACCGTAACCGCTGCATTCGCGGGTGTCCATTTGGTGGATACTTCAGCAGTAACGTTTCGACTTTGCCGGCGGGTTATGCTTCGGGCAACCTGACTTTGCGGCCGTTTTCGATCGTGAATCAGATCATTTACGATAACGAGAAGGGCAAGGCGACGGGAGTGCGTATCATTGATGCGGAGACGAACGAGGTCATCGAATATTACGCGAAGGTAATCTTCAGTTGCGCTTCGGCGGTGGCTTCGACTTTTATCCTGATGAACTCGAAGTCGAGTCGTTTTCCTAATGGCATGGGGAACGACAGCGGGGAGTTGGGTCATAATTTGATGGATCATCACTTTAAGGTGGGAGCCACGGGGATTGCGGAAGGTTTCGACGATCAGTATTATAAGGGGCGTCGGCCTAACGGAATCTATGTGCCGCGTTTTAGAAATGTGAGTAAGGAGACGACGCAGAAAGATTATGTGCGCGGCTTCGGTTACCAGGGAAGAGCGAGCCGCATGAATTGGGCGAGGGGCATTGGGGAGTTGGCTCGGTTCGGCAGCAGTTTAAAGGCTGATTTGATTGAGCCCGGCCCCTGGCGCTTCGGTATTGGCTCATGGGGCGAGTGTTTGCCGTACCACGAGAACCGTATGTATCTCAATGAGGATGTTCGCGACAAGTGGGGGCAGCCGACGGTGACTTTCGACTGCGAGTGGAAGGAGAACGAACTCGCGATGCGCAAGGATATGAAGCAATCGGCAGTGGACATTCTTGAAGCGGCGGGGATGAGGGATATTAGAGCTTTCGACACTGTGGAAAAAAGCGCGCCAGGGAACTGCATTCATGAAATGGGTACTGCGAGAATGGGTCGAGATCCGAAGACTTCGGTTCTCAATAAATGGAACCAGGTGCATGGAGCTTCGAACGTATTCGTCACGGATGGGGCGTGCATGACGTCGAATTCCTGCGTGAACCCCTCGTTGACTTATATGGCTCTTTCCGCCCGCGCGGCGGACCATGCGGTTAACGAGCTGAAGAAAGGAAACCTCTCGTAGGAGAAAGAGTGATGAAAAAGGATCCTAATATGGAAAACGCATTGGAAATGAACCGTCGGCAGGCGATCAAGAGAGCCGGCTTGATGCTAGGCGCGGCGCTTTCCGCTTCAACGCTGTCGGGGGTGGCGGCAGCTCAGACGCGGGCCGCAGGGGCCAAGGGGAAAGCGGTCAATCTGAGCGCGAAGGAATTCGAGCTGGTTTCGGCCTTTTCGGAGCGAATACTCCCGCGAACGGATACGCCTGGCGCGGTAGACGTGGGAGTGCCTGAGTTTGCGGACGCAATGTTTGGAGGATTCCTGAGCGAGAGTGAAGAGGAGACCTTTCGAAAAGGTTTAGCGAGCGTGGACGCCATCAGCCAAGAAACGTATCGTAAGGCCTTTGTCGATTTAGGCGCGAGCGAGCAAGATGCCGTGATTCAGGAGATTGCGAAGTCGAACGGGCAGGACTTGAAATCGTTTTACCGGAAGGCGCGTGAATTAACGATCGTGGGCTACTTCACGTCTGAGGAGGTGATGAGGAATGTCCTTAATTACGATTTCATCCCTGGGCGTTATGACGGCTGCGTGCCGATATCCGAAACGGGGAACGTACTCTGGGCCCATTGAACGTTGGGGCGCGCCCGTTCTTGTAAGAAGCTTCTTTGAGGGAGTCTTCGACTCAGTTCGCGCATTGCAAAGGGCTCTGGAGTTCGTCGAGCGCTTTAGTATAATGTAGTTAATTTTCAATTACATCTTAGGAGCTGATTTCGTTGAGATCAATGATTCGCGATGGGAAGCGTTTCTCGATTTGGAGCCTTGGAGCGCGACTTGAGGCGAATTGCCCCGTTGCGAGCTTGGGATTGGCATGGGTTTGCGGGAGGGCGAGACTGCGTCATTCTCTCGTTTTCTTTTAGAGCTTTGGTTTGGTTGGGGCTTGCGATCATCGGACTCGCGCCTAGTGTTCCCATCTAAGGTTCGATTATGGACGCGGAGTTTTGGCACGAGAAATGGCGTAAGGGAGATATCGGGTTTCATGAGGCCGAGGGGTCGTTGTATTTGAAGAAGTATTTCGGGCTTTTGGGATTGGAGCGGGACGCTCGCGTGTTCTTGCCTCTATGCGGCAAGACTAGGGATGTCGGATGGTTGATGGAACAGGGGTATCGGGTTGTGGGAGCGGAGTTGAGCGAGGTGGCCGTCAGGGAGTTGTTCGAGGGTCTGGCTTTGACTGAAGGTTATGAAGTCTCTTCGCTTGGGGCGATGAAGCAGTACTCGGGTGAGAAGGTAGAGGTGTTTGTGGGGAATGTATTCGATTTGACTAAGGATATGCTGGGGGAAGTGGATGCGGTGTTCGATCGAGCCGCTTTGGTGGCGTTGCCGGCGGAGGCAAGACTGAGTTATGCGGCGTTTCTGGGCAATATGGTGGATGGCTGCCCGCGTTTGCTGGTGACTTTGGAATATGATCAGGACTCGATGCAGGGGCCTCCGCATTCGGTGGATGGCGATGAGGTAAGGCGCTTGTTTGGGGAGCGGTATGATTTGGAGAAATTGGACAGTCGGGAGGAATTGATTAAGGGGCGTATCGAGGGCTTGGAGACGGCTTGGATCTTAAGATGATAGGGTAGTCTGCTGTAGGTTGGGCGGGATTGGGTTGGATGAATCGGGTGAGCGGGTGAGCTTTGGGGGGTGGCGAAAATCCAGCCTCCTGCGGCTCGCGCTACGAAGTGTGACCTTGGGCAGGGTGAAGGAAGTCTTTTGACTTCCGCTACGTGACGCGAGTTGCGAGGACTGAAGTCTTGTCGGCTTTGAAACGGTTCCAGAGAGCGTGGGTTGCGCCGGGATCACGCTTTCCGCTTATGAGAAATCGTATGCTTGTAGGCTTTGCTCGATGAATACCTTTCTATCCCCGGCTTTATTGCGCTTGCTTGTGTCGCCTTCGGCGGCTGAAGGAACGAGTGTTTTGCTCATCTCGATTGATGATTCGAATGACTGGACAGGGTCGCTGGGTGGACATCCGCAGGCGATTGCGGCAATCGTGGGTCGTTTAACGGCTTGGTGGATGGAGTTTTCCAATGCTCATCCTTTATTTGCTGCTTCTCGGCAGTCTCCGCCGAGCTTTCTTCTCCCGGACGCTGCGGGATGGTATCTTTCGAAAAGGGCGATGGAGACGATTTCTAACGGCGGAGTAAGCGGCTAAGAGTATAGGGCGGATGACTTATTAAAGATGGAGAGTTTGCGATGAAAAATGTATCTTATTTGAAGTGGCTTGCGGCGGCCCTTTTTCCTGGAACGATCGTTTTCGGGAGCGGCGGCGATGGAGTGGAGATATTGCCTTTTGGCAACGCGGGGCAAGAGAAGATGCTTTACGATGTCCGGCAGCGACCGCAGGCGGTTTATTTGAAGGACACGCTCTACCTCGTGTACAATGGCGAAGGACGGAGCGTGTTAAACAAGAACTCTAGACGGAGGATTGAGGCGCTGCCGATGGCTTTGAGCTATGATCCTGAGTCGCGGTCATTTTCGGAACCGATTGCCTTGAGCGAAGAGTACAGCACGGATCATCACGACGGGCCGGTTATTTGGGCGGATGAGAATGAGAGACTGCATGTATTTTACGGCTGGCATCGCGATTTGGGGACGCACTTGGTGGCGGAGAGACCTAGGAGCATTGGAGCGAGTCTGGAGGATTGGAGAGCGGCTCCGGTGCCCTCTCAGAAGATGTCCTACCAATGGATGAGTCGGGTCTTGGGCGGCAAGCAATTGGTTTTCTATCGCACGGATAGACACTATAGTTCTTGGACGTATCGAATTACTGGGGACAATGGCAACTCTTGGCAAGCGCCTCCGGAAGACGTCTTAGATCTGGATTTGCATTTGGGAGAGGATACGGATTGGTCGACCTACACTTCAAAGGCGGTAAGCGCGGATGGCAATTTTCTGCATTTGGGATTCGTGGCTTATGATGACTTTAAGCGTCCGGCATCGGAGGAGGAGATTGCCAGCGGCGAGCTTGATGCGAGAAGGCGTCAAAACCCGAGATACGGCAACAGGTATCCGGGCAGCTATAAGTACAATTTATATTACGTGAAGATCGATCTGAGGTCGCATGAGGTAGTGAATCATTTAGGAGAGCGGATTCGAACGCCGATCGATCGATCGACGGCGAATACGAAATGCATGATTTGGGACACGCAATGGCGTGGCGGCGGAATCGTGCCGACGATGAGAGTGGACGATCAGGGTCGGGTAAGCTTTCTGCACAACCTTTCAGATGAGGACCATGAATACAAGCTGAGTTACTATTATGTGAGAAAAGTGGGAGAAAAGTGGATACAAACGCGGATTGCTCCTTCAAGTCACTATTGGAACAATGGCTACATTTGGGAAGATAGCGAAGGCGCTCTGCGGGCCTACCTTTTGGTGGGTGAGAGATTTCTGGAGGCGAAGGGCGTTATGGATCGCTATGGCGGTGGAACGATTGAGGAGTGGATGTCCGAAGATGATGGGAATACTTGGGAATTTGAGCGGGATCTGACTCCAAGTCGGGCGGAGTATCCGGGATGGAAATACAACAACATTCAGGAAGTGAGACGACCTGACGGATCGATTGTAGAAGGG
>JBCCZW010000178.1:0-7745 GCA_039186805.1 Verrucomicrobiota bacterium | reverse complement strand
GAGGATCTGGACTCAGGTGGGTTAGGCGATGCCTTAACAGGGGCTATCGGGTTTGAGAACGCAAAATTGAAGAGGACTTGGCCCCTTTGCTGAGTCCTTTTTCTTTTGACGCTCGACGCTTGCAGCGATTCTAGGGACACGGCGAGGAGCTACACGAAATTGATGCTTAGTCCCCATACCCTAAATCTATGAAACTGCGGTTATTCCTGCTACTGTTTTTGGCTCTATTGAACCTGTCCTTGGCGGCGGAGCGATCGCCCAACATCGTTCTCATTTTCGTGGATGATTTGGGATACGCGGACATCGGAGCTTTTGGCGATTGCGATTACCCGACGCCGCACCTCGATCAGATGGCTCGTGAAGGAAGGCGCTTTACCGACTTTATGGTGAGCGCTCCGGTATGTTCCGCTTCGCGAGCGGCGTTGATGACGGGATGTCTACACGCGCGAGTGGGAATACGGGGCGCTTTTAACCCGAAGTCGAAGAATGGATTGAATCCTGAGGAGGTTACGCTTGCGGAATTGTGTCAGGAAAAAGGATACGCGACGGCTGCCTATGGAAAGTGGCATTTGGGGCATCATCCGACGTTTTTGCCAACGCGGCAGGGTTTCGATGAGTACCACGGGATTCCCTACTCAAACGATATGTGGTTGTGGCACCCGAGGTATAATGGTTTGGCCGATGATGACCCGACTCGTCGGAAAACCTATCGCGAGTTGCCGTTACTGGAGAATGAGGATGTCATCGATGCCGATGTTGCGGCTGAAGAGCGGCGCTATTTGACGCAGATGGCAACTGAACGGGCCCTGAGTTTCATCGAGAGGAACAAGGACCGACCCTTCTTTCTTTATCTTCCTTATTCGATGGTGCATGTACCGATCTTTGCGAGTCCGGAGTTCGAAGGAAAAAGTGGAGCTGGGTTGTTCGGCGATGTGATGATGGAACTCGATGATTCGGTAGGTCAGGTTGTGGCTAAGCTGGAAGCTTTGGGCCTGGATGAGGACACCTTGGTGATATTCACCTCGGATAACGGTCCTTGGACTTCTTATGGAACCCATGCGGGTTCGCCAGGACCGTTTAGGGAGGCGAAAGGAACTTCCTTCGATGGCGGCGTGCGGGTGCCGACTCTTTTTTATTGGCCCGGCAAGATCCCGGCAGGTACGACTTGCGAGGCGCTCTCTGGAACGATTGACATTCTACCGACGGTCGCTCGTCTGATAGGAGCAGAGTTGCCTGAGAGGAAAATAGATGGGTTCGACATATCGTCGTTGATTTTTGGTTACGGCGCGCAGCAGACGCCGCATGAGTTCTTCCCGCATTATTATAAAGGGGAATTACAGGGCATTCGGAATCAGAATTGGCGATTGGTGTTCCCGCATAACTATCGTTCCTTGAATGGGCGAGAGGGAAGATCTGATGGGTTGCCGATCGCATACGATACGAATACCGCAGAGTTGGCTTTGTATGATCGACGAAACGATCTTGGGGAGTCAACGAATGTAATCGAGAAGTATCCGGAGATCTATGACACTCTCGCCCGGGCGGCGGCTCGCTATCGGGAGGAGCTGGGCGATCGATTGCGCAAGAAGGAGGGCTTCGGCGTGCGGCCGAGTGGCGTGGTAACGAAAGGCGAGGATTTATTGGAATGGTGATGAAACGAAAGAACACATACTTGAGAATCGCTTTAGCGTCTGGGATCGCATGTCTTGCGTTTGGAAACGCAAGCGGCGAACGAATAGATGCATCGGACGCGCGGTTGAGCCTGACAGGAGCGCCACATGCCTTCTTCGATGAGGGCAAGCGGGTGGCGCAGCGGTTTCCTATTGAGATGCTTGAGCTGCCGGCTTCTGATTTGGGATTCGATGCGAGAAAAGGGCAGACGAGCACGGGATGCATTCTTGCGTTTCAAACTGACAGTCCTCGGGTGAAAGTGATTTTCGAAGCGAGGGATGGAGAAAATCGCGGCTCAGAGTTTGGAGTGTTCGAAGAGGGTGAGCTTGTCTATGAAAGACGCTTTGCTAAGTCTGAAAAAGAGATGGTCTTGGAGTGGGAAAGCGTTGCGGACGGAATGAGCTTGTTTGAAGTATCGCTTCCGAGTTGGTCGAGTCCCGCTCTGGTGGGTTTGGAAATCCAAGACGGTAGTCGGCTAAAAAGGGCGAAATCTAAAGAGCGAAAGTACGTCGCCTTTGGAGATTCAATATCGCATGGTACGGGACAGGGTTCGGCTAGCTACAGAAACTGGCCTTTCTTGTTGTCGCGAAAGTTTGATGTGGCGTTAACGAATCTTGCAGTCGGCGGTGGGAAGGTTTCGGGTCCCGCAGCTGAGATGTTGAAGGACATGGGGGATGTCGATTTGATTACTCTCTTAATTGGCTATAACGATCTGAATACAGGAATTTCTCCGATGGAGTTTTCCAAACGCTATACTCGTTTCCTGGAGACGGTGGAAGAGCATCAGCCTCGAGCGAAGATCTATTGTATCAGCCTCTTGTATACGAAACGCGTGAAGTCGAGAGGGTCAGAGCACACTGTAGAGGAATTCAGGAAGGCGGTGGTCGATACCGTCAGCGCGTTTGCGGACAAAAATCCGAACGTTCGACTGATTCATGGCGACCGAATTACCTCCGAACGAAATTTGAGAGATGGGGGAGCCAAGGACGTGGTACACCTAAGCGTGGAGGGCGCGTCGATGTTTGCTGACGCGGTATATGGAATCATTGCAAAGGACAATGAGTCTTCGAAATAGTATGAAGTATCTATATCTTGTTTTCATTTTAGTTTTCACCGCTTCGGCTGATCGAGGGCCTAACTTTGTGGTCATATTCTGCGATGATCTAGGTTACGGAGATCTGGGATCTTTTGGGAATCCGACGATAGAGACGCCTCATCTGGACCGGATGGCTGAAGAGGGTCAAAAGTGGACGCAGTTTTACGTGGCGGATCCGGTATGTACGCCCAGCCGCGCGGCATTGCTGACCGGTCGTTATCCCATTCGTAATGGCATGACCTCGGAAAAACGTGTCGTGCTCTTTCCGGATTCGCTGAAGGGTTTGCCGCAAAGCGAAGTGACGATTGCGGAAATGCTCAAAAAGAGAGGCTATGCCACAGGGGCGGTGGGCAAGTGGCATCTGGGGCATCGCGAAGAGTTTTTACCGACTGCGCACGGATTCGATTCCTACTACGGCATTCCGTATTCAAATGATATGGACAAAGTGAAAGGGACGCCGAACTACCTTAAAGGAGCGGAAGACCCGAACTACTACCCTGACTACAGGCACTTCAATGTACCTCTAGTGGATGGGACGAAGGAGGTCGAACGTCCCGCCGATCAAAACACGATCACTCGACGATTTACGGAAAGAGCGATCGAATTTATCGAGGAGAATCAAGGTGGACCCTTCTTCCTTTATTTGGCTCACAGCTTACCGCATATTCCTTTGTTTGCGGAAAAGAAATTCATAGGACGCAGTAAACGTGGCTTGTACGGAGATGTGATTGAGGAAATCGATTGGAGCGTTGGGCAGGTATTGGACGCTCTACGGAGTAGAAAATTGGATACAAATACGATCGTTATGTTCAGTAGCGACAACGGTCCGTGGTTGCGGTTCAAGACGCACGGAGGTTCTTCAGGGCCTTTGCGCGGAGGCAAAGGAACCACTTTTGAGGGAGGGCAGAGGGTGCCGACTGTATTTTGGGGACCCGGCTATCTTGAGAAGGGAGTCGTAAACGAGATGGGTTCCACGTTGGATTTACTTCCGACCTTTGCTTCAATGGCAGAGGCGGAATTGCCGGAAGGGGTCACTCTCGACGGATATGACCTCTCCAAGACTTTGATGAATCGAGCTGAGAGCGCGCGGGAAGCGTTTTTCTATTGGACCCGGGCGAGGCTGCATGCGGTTCGCTCGGGCCCTTGGAAGCTGCATATCCACCAAAGAGAAGTTATTGACTACTGGAAGGATGTGCCGCTCGAGAAACCGGAATTGTACCATTTGGAGTACGATATATCCGAAGCGTACGATGTAGCGGATGAGTATCCCGAAATTGTGGAAGAGCTGTTGGCGAAACTGCGTATACACGAAGCGGATACGGAAAATCGATTGCCTGATCAATTAGCGGCCAGGATTCCTAAAGAATAGGTAGAGGCTTCGCGAAAATCGAGCGATTGAGGCGAATATCCTTTCAATAGAAGGGGATGAGCGTCTTACTGCGGATCTTTGTCTGTAGAGGGTTTGCAGGCAGAATCCACATCGATATGAAATACCAAAGATTTTTCACAGCATTCATCAGCGGAGCGGCCTTTTTTCTGATGGCCGGTTGCGGAAGCGAAAAACAAGCAGAAGAGGTGGAAGTCTCTGATGCGGAAACAGATGCGAGTATGAACGAAGCGAGCGAAAACGAGATCGCATTCGAGACAGCGAGCGAGAAGATAAGCTACATCATCGGCTACAATACGGCGATGCAGTATGTAAATGACCCGGCTTTGGAACTAGATAGGGAGGCAATCATTCAGGGTGTCTTGGACGCCATGGAGGGTGAAGAACCAGGGGTGAGCCAAGCGGAGGTTCAAGAAGCAAGCCAGGAACTGCAGGCTAAGCAAAAGGAAATTCAGGCGGCTGAGGCTGAGAAGGCAAAGGCTGTGGGAGTCGCGTTTCTGGCGGAGAATGGAAAGAAGGAGGGAATCATGACAACCGAATCAGGACTGCAGTATGAGGTTCTGAAGAAAGGCGAATCAGACAAGAGCCCTGTGGCGACCGATTCGGTTACCGTGCATTATCATGGGACGCGGATCGACGGAGGCGTTTTCGATAGTTCCGTAGACAAAGGTTCACCCGCAACTTTCCGTTTGAACGGAGTCATCAAGGGTTGGACGGAAGGTCTCCAGCTGATGAATGTGGGCGACAAGTTTAAGTTCTATATTCCTAGCGAAATGGCCTATGGCGCGCGATCGCCCAGTCGTGATATTCCGCCTCACTCGACTTTGATCTTTGAGGTGGAGTTGATTAGCATCAACTAGGGTACGGTCCAGTTGTATTGAGATTTTGGGTCCGTCGGTTTGGCGGACCTTTTCTGTATTTCGGCGTTTTGTAGAACTTAATGCGCATCGAGATTGCAAAAGCTTGGGCGGTTAACTGTGATGCGTAGATATGAAGGTTTTGTTCATCGGCGGTTCGGGGATTATTAGTACGGCTTGCGTCGAGCTGGCCTTGGCTCGCGGAATGCAGGTGAGCGTCCTCAATCGCGGAAATCGTCCGGTGCCGGAAGGGGTTTCTCAGATCGTAGCGGATGCGAACGATTTAGATGCCGCGAAATCGGCTTTGGGGGACGCTGAGTGGGATGTGGTACTGGATTTTATTTCGTTCATCCCGGAAGATCTAGAGAAGCGCTTAGAAGTTTTCCGAGGGAACCTCAGGCAGTTCTTCTTTATCAGTTCGGCGAGCGCTTATCAGCGGCCTTGTAGTCATTATTTGGTTACAGAGTCGACTCCCCTTGAAAATCGATATTGGGAGTATTCGAGACAGAAGATTTCCTGCGAAGAACGCGTAATGAAGGCGCTGCGCGATGAGCAATTTCCGGGTACGATCATTCGGCCGTCATTGACTTTTGGAGACACGCAGATTCCGTTGGCAATGGGGTGTTGGCATGCTCCGTTCACGATGGTGAAGAGACTGCGAGAGGGAAAGCCTCTCATAATACCAGGCGATGGGAGTTCGTTGTGGACGATTACTCACAACACGGACTTCGCAAAGGGTCTCGTGGGACTGTTTGGAAATGATGGCGCTATTGGCCACGCCTTTCATATAACCTCCGACGAGGTTTTGACTTGGGACCAGATTTATCAAGCGACTGCCGCGGCCGCGGGCGTAGGGAGTCCTAAGTTCATTCATATTGCGAGCGACTTCATTAGCGCATGCATGCCGGGGAAGCGGGGTTCACTTGCTGGGGATAAGGCATGTTCGGTGGTGATGGATAACTCGAAGATAAAGCGTTTCGTGCCGGATTTCCTAGCGACCACGCGTTATGCGGAGGGGATTCGAAAAACGGTTGAGTGGTTTGATGCGGATCCGTCCCGTCAAGTTGTAGACCCAGAAACAGACGCCGCATACGATAAGTTGATCGAGGTCTACGAGGCCGGACTGGAAAACGCTAAGAAGGCATTTGAGGTTCCGGTATAGATTCTAGGCCTGTAGGTATCCTACCGTTGTCTAGAGGCATACGATTTACGATAGAGTTAGGCGTAGTTTTGGTGTAATTTTCCACCTATCGCGATAGTTGCGTGGCGGACCCTTCGAGCATTTCGTCGACAATTTTCCGGATTGGCGAAGCGAAGTCGATAGGCTCGTAAGTCCTGGATATCCCGGCTTCATCTGCGGCAACATCGGCGGCGTTCAAAAAAGATGCGATCTCCTTATTTGTAAGGGATTCCTTGATACCGATCTCTGCGCTTGTGTCATCGTAGCTCACGAGTTCGAGGAGTTCGTCCATTTTGGAGCGCGAGATTTTTTCCGTTAAGTATCCTCGGGTGATACGGTGCAGCGTGAGCTGAGAAGCCTCTTTGGCCTCAGGGGCGAAGTCGGAGTTCGCTACATGATCGGTATGGATGGCGTTAATGAGAAGCGCCTCGAAAGTGGGGGTCTGGGTAATCGATTCGGCGAAAGCGCCCAATTGATCGAGGTCAATCTGATCTTCTTTGAAGGCGTTGGTGATTCGATCGATTTCGAAAATGAGAGCCGTTTGCTGGGTTTCGTCGATTTGCGACTCCTCGATTGCGGTAACGATCAAGGCCCGGCTTGCGCTGGTTAGTAAGTCCTTACCGCTGTTTATAACCACGAATGAGATGATGCCGACTGCAATGATGCCGAGCAGCAATATTCCGAGGCATCCGAATAGAATTGGTTTAAGGGCGCCATTCGATTTCTTTGGCTTAGGTGCTGGTTCTGATTCCATGGCAATTTCGAAGCGATTCGTCTATTAGGTTTGGGATGTCTTCCCTTTTTTCTTCTTTCGCACGAAGGGGTGGAGAAACTGTTTGAGCATGCCTTTGGGAGGTTTTCCGTAGCAAATACCGTATTCTTCGGGCCACTGTCCCTTGGGGCACTTGAAAGTACCGAACATCATATCGATGATTGGGAGATGCACTGCGTAGTTTGCATCCATATACTCTTTGTCTTTCGAATGGTGCCAGTGGTGAAATTGAGGCGTAGCAATGATATAGCGGAGAAATCCAAAATCAAGACCGAGATTGGCATGGATGAGGACTGCTTGGATCCCGACTAGAACTATATAAGCATTGAGGGCTGGTTCATCGAATCCGCAAATGTAGAGCGGGACCATAACGAGTCCTCTTGTTACGAATATTTCGACGAAATGCGTACGCGAGCCTGCTAGCCAGTCCATGGATTCGGCAGAATGATGGATGGAATGGAATCGCCAAAGGAAGATCACTTTGTGGTGAAATCGGTGAGTGACGTATTGGAAGAGGTCGGCGACGAAGGTCGCAAGGAGAAATTGGCCGAAGAGGGGTAGTGCCGTTACCCACGCTTGGATAGGAAAGTTTCTTGTCCATGAAAATAACCCTTCGGAAAAGACCGTTGTGAAAAGAAAGATAAACTGTATCAGCAAATGACTTACAAAGAAATAAGCCAAATCGGTTCTCCACTCTGGGCGAAGGACTTTCTGCTCCTTCTTGAGAGCGAAACTCTTCTCGATAGGGATAAAAATGACCATCGAAAATATGAGGCTGATGG
>JBCCZW010000177.1:0-7749 GCA_039186805.1 Verrucomicrobiota bacterium | reverse complement strand
GACGGCGAGGCCTTAACGCCAGTCGTTATGCAGACGGATTGGTATGCCCAACCCGAGCACGGCGGTTTTTATCATGCGTTAGCGACTGGCATCTACGAGGAAGCGGGGCTTCAGGTAAGAATCGCTCCCGGCGGACCCAATGCGACGCCCGTGATGAAAGTGGCCCGCGGACAGGCGGACTTCGGCATGGGGCGTTTGGATGACGTTACTTTGCGGATACAAAAGGGGTTGGATCTCTTGATCGTATCGGCCTTGATGCAGCACGATCCGCAAGGTCTGCTGCTGCATGCGGACAATCCAATTTCGAGCCTGCCAGAGATGGATGGTCAGAAGATAATGGTGACGCCCGGATCAGTGATCGTGCAGATGATGGAGAAGAAGTTCGATCTCTCTATTAAGATCCAGCCGCTCGACTACGGAATTGGCCGTTTCCTTTCAGATCCTGAATTTATACAACAGTGCTTTGTTACCAGCGAGCCCTATTTTGCAAAGAAGCGAGGAGTAGAGCCGAAAGTTATATTAATCTCTGAACTGGGATTCGATCCTTACCGAGTCGTCTATACAAACCGCACCTTTGCTCGCGAGAATCCAGAGATCGTTTCAGATTTCGTTGCGGCGACGATTCAAGGATGGGCGGAGTATATGGACGACCGCACGGATCGTGAGTCGGCCAATGCTCTGATTGTCACGGATAATCAAACGATGGACGATCCTGAACTCGTCCAGTTTTCGATTTCGGCGATGCAGGAGTACAACCTGATTCATGGCGATTCGGGTCGAGGCGATGCCAACGGACTCTTGAGAAAGGGAAGGATTCAATCGGTGATCGATTTGATGCAGGAGCTCGATATTCTCGACGAAATTTCGAAAGCAGAGCAGGTTTATACAACCGATTTCTTACCTGCTGAAATACTGACAATGTTGTCGGAAGACGAGCTGGCCCCGTTTGAGTAGAAAGGGTCGTGCAAATAGGTGCTTGAAAAACGATCCACGTCCAACTCAAGCCTTCATTTTGTTTGTCCGCGAAGATCGCTAAGGGCCACTAAGTACGCTGTATTGTAGCTTCCTATGTAGACGCGGTCGCTGACCGCGTTACGCGATCAACGATCGCGTCTACAGACTAATATGGATGTGGATTTTGTATCCGTTGTACGGTTACTTATTTTTGGTCCCTATCGACTTCTCCATCTAGCCAGCTCGTTATGCTGTTGAGCCCGATGGCGAGCACGACTGCGAGAATGACGCTGTTGGTCGCGAGCATGCGAAGCAGGAGCGGCCACGATTTTATAACCTCTGGCATGGCGCTCAGGCGATTGGGAAGCATCATTGATATCAGAACGGTTAAGCCGATGATATAGGCGTTTTTGTTTCCGCCTAATGAGCGGCTGAGGATGCGTATTCCGGAGAGGCAGATCATGGCGCAGACCAGTAGAAAAATACCGCCCAAGACTGATCTCGGGAGGGCGACAAGCAGGGCTCCGCATTTTGGGCACAGGCCGTAGAGGCCTAAGATAGTAGCTGCGATTTGGACGACGCGTCGACTGGCTACACCAGTGGCTGCGATGACTCCGATATTTTGGGTGTAACTGGTGCAGGGAAGTCCGCCGAAGATGGATGCGACGAAGCTCCCCACACCCTCCGCCATGATACCTTTGTTGAGATGCTTCTTCTCGAGCGGTTCGTCCGAAGCGGCGCAGGTCGCGGCGTAGTCGCCCATAGATTCGACGATGGATCCGATGAAACCGATAGTGATGGCGAGGATTGCGGTGGGAACCCAAACCCAGCCGAATCCCGGTCCCCCGTAAGGAAAGAACTGAGGGAGAGCGATCCAAGCCGCGTCTTTAACAGGATCCCAATTGATTTGCCCGAAGAGCGTTCCGCCAATGAGGCCAACCAGGATTATAGATATGAGAATAGCGCCTCTGGAGAGTAACCCATCGAGAACGTTTTTGAGTCGTAGTTGAAATACAAGTACGCTCGCGATGGTGATGAAGGCCATGAGGAGATTGGTCCAGTCTCCGTTTCCGACGCAGAGTCGGATGGCGACCTGACTGAGGCTCAGACCGATGCAGAGAATCACCGTACCAATGACGACGGGCGGAAATAGCCTTCTGAGAGGAGAGAGCCAGCCTAAGGCTCCGATGGCGGTTTGAGCGGCGGAGGCGATCCAGACTGCGCCCCAAATTGCGGCCAACCCGAGCTGACCGGCGACCGGAGCGATTACGCCCGTCACCATTGCCGAACAGCCTTGGACGATGGGCAATCGGTTGCCGAAGGTGGTTTGAAAAAGGGTGGCGATGCCCATGGTGAAGAGACAGGCATTGATGAGCGAGGCTTTCCCGAGGTCGGTCATTCCCACGGCGGAGGCGACGGCAAGCGGGACGACGAAGGGAGAAATATCTACCATGGTGTGCTGCCAGGCATAGAAGAGCGTTTCACTCGCGGTCTTAGGACTTTCTTCGATGCGGTAGCGGAGGGAGGAGCTAGAGTCTTGGCTTGGAGGAGAAGGGGTTGCGGAAGACTCAGGCATGGCACGGCGGATGCAAGATTCCTGCCAATCGTTTAGTGGACTCGGTGGGGGATCGAAGGTATCTTGACCTTCGCTACGTAGCGGATCTGGCGAGAGATCTGAAATCCAGACTCGATTTTCCCTCTGAAGACCTCGCCCGCAGATGGCGAAAATTTTCGTTCTCGTTTCGCGGCAAGTAGCTTAATCGCCTGCTCTGTTGGGGCTAGGCATGTCATCTGCTCAAGGGCGGGCATGTTTATCAGCAAGGCAAATGGGCGATGGTTTTTCACCACGCAGGCCGATCACAGCGTGCTGGTCGGTCAGATCGCAGCGTTTTGGGGCAATGAGCAGTTCGCTACCCCGAAGCCGTTGCGTTCGATGATCATTGCAGCTGCTGAACATGATCACTCATGGGTGCGCGAAGACCATCAGGGCCTATTGAAAAGCGATGGGGTGCCTTATGATTTCGCTAACTTGCCCTATGATCGCCATACGAGCCTTTACGCTGAGGGAGCGCGTCAGGTGGCTTCTAGAGATGTCTACTCGGGTATGATGGTTTCGCTGCACGGTATGGGAATCTATAATTATCGGCACGGAACCGATGATTCGATGATCCGTCCTCGCAGGAATGAAGAGGACACTCAGATCATCGACTCTTACATGGAGGGGGAAAAAGAGTATCAGGACCAACTCAGAAGAGAGCTTGAGAAGACCCATGGAGACTACATGGAAGACGACGTTTTTTGGACCAACTACCATCTACTCCAAGTTTGGGATCGTCTGGGAATACTGATGAGCAAATATCAGCAAGAAGATTTTGTGATCGAACCCGCGCCGACTGACTACGGAGGGAAAACGACCCGTCTTTCGTTCCGCTCGCTTGGCGAATGCCGCTTTGCGGTCGACCCTTATCCCTTTGCAGCGCCGGAGATCACTTTTTGCTTTATAGCCCGATGGCTGAATCAAATCCAATTCGGCGGAGATGATATTTATCGTCGGACTCTAGATCTGACCCAACGTATCCCCATTTCGTATACATTTTTACCGGAGGGCGAAGCCTAGCGTTATAATGAGTGATCGTCCTTTACGCGTGGTGATCGTCGGCTCTGGAGTGGCTGGCGGCATATTTTCTTACGGACTGGCTGACGATCCGCGCTTCGAGATCTTTTGCTTCGAGAAGGTTTCGGCGAACGATTACAGCTTGGCGGGAACGGGGCTTAATGTGAGCCCCAATGCGATTACCACCTTGCAAAACTTTTATCCTGAAGTCGCCAGCGATCTCTTGGATAACAACTTCCACTGGCGTCGCTTCGACGTCTCTTTGGTGACGGGCGAGTCGCTAATCGGCTTCGATATCTTGGATGTGGCGGACGATCCTGGCGTGCGGATACGCTGGTCGGATTTATACACGCATTGCCGGAAGCCCATGATGGATCGGATCGTCTTCAAAGCGGACGTGACCTCGATCGCTTACGAAGAGTCCGGCAAGTCGCTTCGGCTGAAATACACGGAGGGCGAGGCCTACGAGGAAAAGGAGTTGAGGGATATCGATTTGGTGGTCGGCTGCGATGGCCGCTATTCTTTGGTCCGGGAGACCTTCTTCCCGAAGATCTCTTCCCGGCTGTGCGGAATGGGTATTTGCCGGGCGCTCTTTCTCGACGATGGGCGGCCCAATCCGCTCAATGATTACGGTCAGTGGTTTAATGGACCCAATCGTCTGCTGGGTTTTCCTCTTAAGGGAGGGGCCAACTATTGCACGGCGACTTTTCCCATCCCCGTCGAAGAGCAGATCCCGGAGGATAAAAAGACGATAGAGGGTATTTATAAAATGTATACGCCTGCCGAGGGCGAGTTTTGCGATGAAGCTCGGTTCATACTGGAAGAGATTGAAGCGCAAAAGCATGACTTGCATTGGGCGCGGTTTCAGGTCTCGGATTTTCGTTATCACGATGAGGCAGGACACGTGCTTCTGCTGGGAGACGCGTCGCACGCCATGATGCCTACTTTGGGGCAAGGCGCGACGATGGCGATTGAGGACGCTTGCGCTGCTGCGGATTCGCTGCGGGCCGTCTACGATACGAGCGATCGAGTGGGGAGCGTCGAGTCGGCTTTGCAGCATTATCGAGAACGTAGGCAGGAGCGCCTGGACTTTTGCGAAGCTTTGAATGATGAAGCTTCCGATACGCTCCGACCGGATAGCGATGTCGTGAAGGACACCTTGCGGAAAACTGAAGCGCCCTTTATTGAGAAACTCACGCAGCTCTACCGAGATGTGCCCAAACCTACCTCCCCAAATCTGGTCTAGTTACTCGTGCTTTTACTCGAATCGGTAACCAAGAAATTCGGTACTAGCTTCACCGCTTTAAAAGAGGTGTCGCTAGAAATTGGCGAAGGGGAATTCTTGGCGATTATTGGGCCTTCGGGTTGCGGTAAGACGACCTTGCTCCGCTTAGTAGCCGACCTGGATCAACCTACGGAAGGAGAAATCCAAATCGAAGGACACGCGCCCAGCGAAGCGCGACGTCGTCACGAAATTGGATTGGCTTTTCAGAAGCCGGCTCTCATCGCTTCGCGCACCGCGATTAAGAATGTAGAATTCACTCTGGAGATTGCCGGTCTAGAGAACGCGCTGAAACCGGAAGAGTTGCTAGAGAGTTTCGGTCTGGCCGAGTTTGCCGGGTACTATCCGCACCAGCTTTCCGGAGGGATGCAGCAGAGAGTCAATATCGCCTGCGCGTGCGTTCACAACCCGCGTTTGCTTTTGCTCGACGAACCTTTCGGGGCCCTCGATGAGATGACCCGCGAGCGAATGATTCTTTGGATGCGGGAGATTCATTTGGCGAATCCGCGTACTACTTTGCTCATTACGCATAGCATCGAAGAAGCAGTCTTGCTTGCAGATCGCGTCGTTGTTTTAGCGGCGAAGCCAGGGCGTATCGCTCATGTGTTATCAATCCCAAGAGATGGCGCGGTAGATCGCACCTCTCCTGCCCATTTGAAGCATGTGGCTGACGTTCGCAATGCGTTGCGATCGGTTTTGGTTGAGGGGGAGTAGTGATTTCGGAGCTTTCCGCAGCGAAGGGTAGGGAGGACTGGCCCAGTCCTCCAATAGCGAGACTTTCGTCTAGCTTTCCTATACTTCACTCGATCGTATCAGATTAGCAGATACGTCTAGGCGCGGCGCCACCGAAAGAGATAGTTTTCTAGACCGCGGATCCCTAGATAGGCTATGATTGCGATCACGCTTGCTAACAAGCCCACCGCGAAGAGTCGATCGCTGCGATATTCCGTGGACGCCTGAACGATCAGATAGCCCAGACCCTCTTGAGCGAAGAACCATTCGGAAACGATGGCTCCCGTAATGGCGCCTGTGAGCGCGATTTCCTGAGCGGCGATGAAATAGGGTAGGGCGGCCGGCATCCTTACTTTTCTAAATACGGTCCATTGGCTCGCATTGAGGCTGTGGCAGCGATCGAGCAGTACTTGATCCACTTCCCTGAGCCCTTTCGACATATTTGCCAGGATGGGAAAGAAGTTGAAGAAGATCACTACCAGGACTTTGGGAGCGAGGGTGTCGCCCATTAATACGATCAGGATACTGGCGTAGACGGGCAAGGGGAGATTCTTTATGAGAATCGTCCAGGGTGTAGCGAAGTCCTCGAAGGTCTTCATGTAGAGGTAGGTAACCGCGATCGTAATCGCGACGAGATTGGCTAGGATGTATCCAAAAAGCGCGATCCTGAGAGTGGCTCCCGTGTGAAACACCAAACGATCCCAGTCGTCTACGATGACGCCAAATACGCGAGGGAAAGAAGGAAAGAGAAACTCGCTGGGTTGGAAGGTGACGGTGATCAATACCCACAGCAGTGGGATCGATAGAAACATTAAGGGGAAGGCGATTCTCTGTCGTAAATTCATTTTTCCTCTTCTGTATTCGAATTATTGGGACGGCTGGGCAGAATGAGATTCAGGAGGATGCCGAGAATCGCCGCGAGGCCGACTCCTCCAATCTCGAAGCCGCCAAATTGCCAGGTGAGTTTTCCCACGCCGACTACCATAATGACGGCGAAGATGATGTAGTTCTTCGGATTATCGAAATCGACTTTCGCCTTCATGATGGTGCTCAAGCCAACAGCGGCGATCATTCCGAAAACCACGACCATAACGCCTCCCATGACGGGGACCGGTACCGTCCCGAAGATCGCGCTGAGTTTACCGCTGAAGGCCAGCAGTATGGATACAATCGCTCCGATTCGCATGTAGATGACGGAGTAAGCTTTGGTGAGCGCGACCGCGCCGGTTACCTCGGAGTAAGTTGTATTGGGAGGTCCGCCGAGGAAGCCCGCCAAGCTGGTCGCGATCCCGTCTCCTAGTACCGTGCGGTGCAGTCCGGGATCTTTGACGAAGTTCTTTTTGGTTACGGACTGAATCGCCAGAATGTCGCCTACATGTTCGACGGCTGGCACGATCGCCACGGGCAGGAAGATGATGATGGCGCCGAGCGACCAGACAGGCAGTTCGAAGGTCCCTCTTTCGGTCGCGGCGACCCAAGGAAGCTGTATCCAAGGAGCCTCTACGACCTTCGTATAGTCGACTACGCCGAAGGCAATTGAGGCGAGATAGCCGATTCCGGCGGCGATCAATACCGGAAGCAAGTTCAAAAGGCGTTTCTTGCTCAGAGCCACTGCGATGGCGATGCTTGCGGTGATAGCCGAGAGAATGGCCGCTTGGCCATTGAAGGTTCCTGAGCCATCGAAGCTCACCGCCATATCGGATGCGATCGGAGTGAGACCCAGACCAATCACCATGATGACAGGTCCGGTGACGATGGGCGGCAGCACGCGGGTAACGGCTTCGATGCCTTGCCACTTTATGAGCGCTGAAAGGAGGATATAGACGATCCCGACGCTGGCCATTCCGCAAAAGGTTTCGCCGTATCCATATTTTTCTAGAGACTGCTGAATAGGCGCGATGAATGCGAACGAGCTCGCTAAGAACACAGGTACCTTAGCTTTAGTAATGAAGGTGAAGGCGATGGTGCCGATACCTGCGGTGAATAGGGCGATCGATGGATCGAGACCAGTGATGATGGGAATCAGCACCAAGGCGCCAAAGGCTACGAAAAGCATCTGGGCCCCGATCACGTAGGTGGACCAGGTCTTGAGAGAAGGGTTTGAGAAGGGATCGGAATTTTCCATCTAGTTTATGAAGAGGGTGGCGGCGTGATGCCGTACTGCACG
>JBCCZW010000176.1:0-7806 GCA_039186805.1 Verrucomicrobiota bacterium | reverse complement strand
GTAACTGTGTGGCCGAGCGCGGCGGAAAGGACTAGTGACGTCCAGAGCAGTGAGCAGGCCAGTGTGGACTCGCCGAACGAGCCCGAGGGGTTTTGGGCGCCTTGTCGGTAGTCTTCGATGGTTTGCTCGATTTCTTCGAGGGTGAGGGCTCTGGGGGTGACAAAGGGACGTTCGGGACGGACGAGGCTAACGTGACCATCGGGTTGTACGGGGGAAGGGGCGATGGGCAGTTCGCCTTCGAGGTAAATAGGATCTGACATGCGGCCGACGTGCCAGAGTTGGAGGATGATCTTGCCGCCCTTTTTATGGACGGCGTCGGTGACGCGTTTCCATCCTGCTATCTGCTCTTGGGACCAGATGCCGGGGGTGTTGGGGTAGCCGACTCCCATGGCGTTGATTGAGGTAGCCTCTGTGATGATTAGACCGGCGGTGGCGCGTTGGGCGTAGTACTCAGCCATCATCTCGTTGGGAACCCGGCCTTCGCTGGAACGGCAGCGAGTGAGGGGCGCCATGATGATGCGGTTGGGGAGGTTCCAGTCTCCGAGTTGAATGGGATCGAAAAGGGTGGTCATGTCGCTCTTAAGATTGAAGTTGTTCGTTTTTGATCGAACAAAGAGGCTTTTGGGGTGCGGTCAAATCTTTATTTCGATTTTCATCGAACAAAGAGGATCGCATGATTGACCTCGGGGCGGGGACGCGCAGGGATTAGGGGGTAGCGAGAAGTCGGTGAACGTTTATGAAAACCTACAATCATCCCGCATTAAGTAAGGTCAGTTTGGCCGAGGTGATGCATGCCTTATCGGATCCGTGTCGGTCTAAGATCGTGGATACCTTAATAGAGGCGGAGGGGCGGTCTTTGGCTTGTAACGAGTTTGAGCTGAATGTAGGGAAGGCGACGGTGTCGCATCACTTCGAGGTGTTGCGTTGCGCGGGACTGATCGAGACGAAGGTCGAGGGGACGAAGTGTTTGAATTCGCTGCGGGCAGAGGAGTTCGAAGAGCGGTTTCCCAATTTTCTGAACCTCTTGGTCAGCGAGAGTAAGCGGTAGGCTTTTCATCGTGCTCACACACGATGCTACTTTTTGGGTCTAGCTGAGGTAGTTGGATAGGAAAACGAATGATAGGCCGAGCGAGATTCCGAAGAGCGCATCAAGCAGGGATAGAGGTTTTTGTTTCAGCGAATTAGAGTAGGCGATGTATAAGCAAAGCAACGAGATGGGAAAGAGGAGCAAGAGGGCCCACTCTGGTAGGGAACTGTTGGTGAGTCCTAGCCAGTTGAAGAGCGCTTCTTCTGATGCGGTGTGTCCGAAGAGGGCTAGATTGAAATTGGCTTTAGGACGGTAAAGCAGCATGTAAATGCCTCCGAGAGCGAGCATCCCCGCGATGACGACGGGGAGAAACTGGCCATAGTAATCAGGATCTAGCCAAACTTGTGGGTTTGGGTTGATCCGGGTTGGGATTGCGAAATAGATCGCTAGGCACAAGCCCATTGCTGCGAAGGTTAGGCCTGGAATTCGGAGGTGTTTCGTCTTGGTCATCGGCTTACTTGAAGGTGTTTAGGTTTCTCAAGTATGAGTGCCCAGGGCGCTGTTGTTGGTGACACGTTTTTATTCAGTTTGGGCCCAATAGTCTGCGATTTGCGGGGAGTCGAAGGTCTCTCGACCTTCGCTACGTAGCGGATTGGCTTCGCATATCGGCTTTGATTCGGCACGAAAGGGATCCGAAAGAGCCAGTCTGCTTTTCGGCTAACCTTTTGGTTACCGAGGTGGCTGTGACTTCTCTGAACCTAGACTAATTGGCTAGGGCTGTTGTCTTCACCCAGGCCGTATCGAAAAAGCTGGGACATTAGATGTCTAGGAGGTAGATCCTAGAGTCTTCGAATCGTCATGCGAAATATACCGTTAAAGTAGCCGTCCAGTGAATTGTCGTGGGTATTGTAATCGATGGGGTAGACGAACTCTCCCAAGCTAATGGTTAGGATCCCGCCATCGAAGTCCCAGCGTTGGACGTGATTGTATTGGTAGGACCCTCGAACATCTCCGTTTAGTCCAAGGAGGCCGTCTTCTCTCAAATAGAAATAGGCGCCTTTGGTCCAGAACGCTTCGACTAGAGGATCGATCTCCATCGCTGGGTTTGTTTTCGCGATGGTTGCGAACCACTCGCTTCCTGCAAGGTTTGGGGAAGATACTTCTCCGCTGGCGTAGATGGTTGGTTCCCTTTCAGAAGGCTCCCTAGGAAAGAGGGTTTGTATACTCTCTTGCTGTAGTTCTTTACTGGTGACGGAGAACTCGAATCCGAGTTCGTTTTTTTCCAGGCTACCTTCTTCGAAGTAGAGCACGAAGTCGCCGAGCGAGAGTGGACTTGGTGGACGAATGACGAAGGTGCCGCTGTTGACGGTGTAACGTTCGACGAAAATTGCGTTTGATTCTGAGACGGTCCAGGACTTGCGAAATCCGTCCGATTCTAAAAGGCGATTTAGGCCAAAGTAGTTATTTCCTTTTCCGTTTTTCTTTAGCTGGACGAGCGAAACTTCGTAGCCGGGAGCGATAATCAGAATCTCAGGATTGGGCGGTAAAGCGATGGGAGATCCTTGCGGGGCTAGTTCGACCCACGGGCCGACGCCATCGATTCCGGGAAATGCCCGCGTGCGGTTGATGCGATCGACGGTCATGAAGGGAAGGGGCTTCCATTCGTTTTCTTGTAAGTAGTAGGCGCCGGTTTTGGCTGGCAAAGTGAACTGCGCAAGCGGCGGCGGGGTTTGAGCATCGGATGCGGGGGTCGCAGTGGCGAGGGTATTGGATGTGGGCGGGTTTGGGTTGGGAGCGCTTGAAGGGATTGGCTCGGTTTGGGGCGGAGCAGATGCAGTGAAGGAGCTTGGGCGGGAACTTTCTCGTTCTGTCTCATCGTCGGACATTCGACGAAACTCGCCTTTCCAGTAGTTGGTCGGCGCGGTGACTTCGATGGATTCGGTTCCATGGTTTACGAAGCTGAACGCGTGGCGAGAGGCATTTCTGATTCCGATAAAGTTGAATTGAGACTTTCCGCTGTTCCCGTAGCCCGAAGGGCCTGGCTTCACGATTATAGAAAGGGGCGACCCGTTTTGCGGCGGATCGTCGTAGTCTACTTGACCTTGGTAGACTCGTGTTGCTCCTGTGGATACGTCGATCACGGTGATCGAAACCGAGGTGCCATCGGAGGATCGGTCCGTCATGTGAAATATCAGATCTCCGGATACGGCGTTTCGGGTGGAACTCATGGTGCCGAAGTAGCGTGCGCCTGGTTCGGTGAGCGCGAGCAGCTCTTTTCGCCTGGCGTCCTCTACAGCAGCTCGGTTGGCTTTTATTTCGGCGGTGAGCGGTCTTAGGGCGACTTGCCAGCCGTTGTGCGCGCCTAGTAGACCGAACTCCGAAGTTTCGAATTTGATCCATAAGGAACTTCGATTGTTCAGGAAATTGGAGTTGCCTTTCGCGGGGGCTTGGTCGCGGGTCGAGTTGAGCGTTAGCGTTGGATTTGCGGCGAACTCTTCGTTCTCTTCTATCAAGCCGCTGAAGGAGCGAATCGCTTTGTCTCCCTTGGTTTCTTGTATCGAGGTTTTGATGACGCCGGTCTCTTCATCATAGAAATCGATGGTCATCGTCACTTCGAAGTTAGCTCCTCGATTCGAGGTGATCTCCCCGATATATTCGTTTCCCTCGTTGAACCTATCGAGGAAGTCTTGTTTTCGTTCTTCGGCTGCGGCTTGTTCTTGTTCGATCTGCAAAGCGTTGGCGGCAATGCGATCCTTGGTCTCTTGGATATCTTCAGGTCTTAGGGGTTCGAGACGGTATTGGCGACGTCCGACGGTTCCAATCAAGAGGCTATCCTTCATTCCAAGGCTCATCTCGAGGTCGTCGGTTTGACTGATTAGGGGGCCTGCCTCAGGTTGGGCGTTTTCCCGTGGCGAATTTACAGTCGCCGTGGCTCCTCCGTCAGAGCGGACGGAGAATTCTAAATTGCCAGGGCGAGTGATAGTCCACGAGTTGCGGTTTCGAATCAGTACATCGCCTCGGAGAGAGTTTGTATCCAGGTTTTGGATCTCAAGATAGATGGTGATTTCATCGCGACCGATGGGATATTCTCCCGTTAGAACCGCGCCTGGCTGGAATCGATCTATGACACTCTCTTTTGCGGCGTCTAAAGCCATTTGTTGCTTCGCCTTCAACGTATCCAGGTGACGGGTGACCATTGCGATTTGGTCGTCGATGCCCTTCTGAATCTCGGTCTCGTCGTCTCTCCCGATTGCGAAGGCGCCCGGGCTCAGTTTCGATTCGGAAATCGCTCCCTTCAATTCGTTCTCGATTTGGGCGATGAGGAGCTGGAGTTCCTTTTCTTCGATTTCGTAGTCCCACGCATCTCCAAAGAGTGCGGCAGTCGCTTTACCCTTTAATTCGATCCGCTCCCCTTTGCTTGCGACCGCTTCATAAAATCGAGGCGGTTTGGTTTGGAATGCGTCGGACTTAGAGAAAAACTCGCTTTGGAATATTCCCTCCAGGGAGCTGCCCGCGTTTTTCAGGTCATTCAATTGTCGGTCGGCTTGGGCAAAGCTTGCAGCGAGCGAGTTTGGAATCGCGGTTGGCGTATAGAAGCTCTCTTCCAAGGTGGCATGACCGGTAAAGCGAATGCGGGCTTCGCTTTCGTTGAGTGAAGATTCCAAGTTCAAATTTTCGATGTTAACGGGGAGGCTGAGGCGTCCTTTCGACATGATTTCCTTCTCGTCAATCCTGTCGTTCAGGTAAGTAGCGAGCCCCTTGGCGTCCGGCTTCTTTGAACATCCGGCGAAGACTGCAGCCAGCAGGCAGAGTCCTAGAAAGAGAGGGGATTTGTTTGAAACAGCGCTTCGAAGGAGGGTGAGGGGTCGTTTCGTTCTGGTCATGGCAAGTAGTGGGTAGTGTTGAGGAGAGAATACGCATGAAGGCGCGTGCGATACTTCAGACGCAATGATCTCCTTAACTATTCGAAAAGTTCTTTGCGCGTTGAACTTTTTGATTGGATCGCGAACGCAAATCAACTCTTAGCGCGCCATTGCAGCGGCTCCAGTCCAATCTGAGATTGAGGCAAATATGCTATTCGAGAAAGCGATCTACGTTCGCTGGCTGAACCATGCTATGGCGACGCTTACTAGGGAGCTGATGGGCATGAGGATGGCTGCTAGTAGCGGGGTCATCAGGTCGCCAAGGTAGTAGAATTCAGCCATCAAAATCGGCGGTTGAAGCTAGGATGTAGAGACTTCGGGCGGCTCCGGGTTCGGTTGAGTTCGGGGTGGGATGGCTTTATCACGAGGGAATGCGGTCTCCGATCGCATAGTAGCGTATCGCTGCAACTATGGTTGTAAATGCAAGGAAAAATATGTGACTGTGGAGACAAACCTAGGGTGATTCAGTTTTTCTATTTTCCATGACATGAAGAATAGCAAGGTCAGGGTGATCGATAGGTATAGGAACATTTTGTTAGATGCCCCCAGTATCATCGATTGCCATATGTCGTGATAGCTCGATGCTAGATCTGGAAGAGCTTTTAAGCTGTAGTGATAAATGTATTACGAGATCAGTGCTAATACCCTAAGACCAAGCGGCTTTTTGACACAGACTCACGTCAAAGACTCGCGATGTCGGCTTCGACTGTGGTTCCAAATCTGTTGGGGCTGATTTTCATGGGGTCGTTATGAAATGAGCGGGCGTTTGCCCACATTTTGAGTTCTGCCTTGTTGAATATTATGTTTTCTCTATTTTCCTGTGCTTCGACTTCCAAATGATAAGACCAATGACAAGAATGGAAATGTACCAATATTTAATGGCTAGTAATATAAGACCGAATGTCTGAATGAGCAAAAAAGGTGACGCTAGGGCAAATCCAATCTTCGTAAGTGTTTTTTTGCTTTTGGTTTTCTTTTTATTCGAAAGGCCGAGGAAGACGAAACCAATCACAGCCAAAACAAAGGAGACTATGAGTATGGTCGTAATTAGTCCGAATCCTCCTGCTCCTAGTCCAACTTGGGCGACCACTTTCATCTTGATTACTTCGATTATCTATTCGATCCGACGCCGGGCCGATTTGTTGGGATTTTTATTGTGAACACCATTCGAACCCACCGTCGGCCCATATGTCCCTTAAGTCTCGTAAATCTTTGATGCTACTCATGTCCGAGATCTTTTCGATTCGCTGAATGTCTGCACGTATCAAATCCCAGACAGAGATGGAAGCATGATCCACTGGATCCTCTCCAGTTGGTGCTACAACGCGATTCGCATGTCCGAGAATTGCAGGTATGGATGCTGAATGTTTAGCAATATCGATAATGACTTTTTTTAATTCTTTGTCTTCTTTGATTGAAGTCGCATCAATCGTCAGAGCTAAGGTTAGGGTCGCATAATTCATGCAGCGACCAAGAGTTTCATCAATTCTTGATGTCTCATTGCATGCGATTGCTCCGCAATCAGACAACTGTCGTGTCAACTGCCCAGCCGAAGAATCATTCACGCCTGAACGTATTGATTTCACGACATACTCGAGACCACGATTCCAAAGTGCAGCTGAATCAGGCGGGATCCAGGGCTCGACTCTTAAAGCGCATCGATATCCGAGGGAAAGCAGACCAGTTCTGGACAATTGCTTAAGGTCACGAAGTTTTATGGCCCAGGCTTTAAGATTCATTGTTTTTTATCTCTTTCATTTTCCCAACGTCCGCATGAGGCGGCGGCTGTAAGCCGTTGCCTCAACCTGCGATGGCTATAGTTTCACTCTTCCATTCAAATTGTATACACTTTGCTGATACTCTTCTCGAATCATCTTGTTAATCGTTTTTCTGATTCGGTTTTTGATCAGTGCTTTCTTCAGCTAATTGGTCGTCTTCAATTCGCTGGTGTATTGTTTTTCGAGTTGTTTCTTTAGTTCTCTTCTTCTTTCAAGGACCGCTTTCGTATCGATTCGTCGTCTGGCACCATCTGCTACTATTTCAGTCTTCATCATCACTTCCTCTATAATGTCTTGCTGACTCGATCGAAACCGGCGTAGCTGATGCCGATTGAGTCGAGCTCCTTGGTGTATGCCCGGCATGGGCGCGCTGTAATTGGGTGCGAGTCCCATGTTCATGAACCGTAATTCAAGCAAAGAAATAGACTATGGCAACTGCGGAGTCGTGAGGCTTCGTGGGAAGGAAGCCTACGTCAAAGAGACGAGCCTACGTACAGTACCGAGGACGCAGCCCGACAGCGAAGCGAAAAACAACGGGATATAAGGCCGGTATGGCGGGCGAGCTGGCAAAACACAGCGAAGCCCTCGGTTTTTTTCGCTTTGCTGTCGCCTGCGGCTCGTTACAGCCGTGCAGGTAAATCCCGAGGTTGCGTTTCGTTTCGAGTGATAGAAGGGCTGCGGTATGAACAATCCGAACGAAAACGAGCGTCTGGATCGGCATCTCCGCGTAGCCACGAATAGGATACGCGCCGCAACGCAGTCGAGCCGACGTCCCAGAAGCTACACATCAAGCGTTTGCAAGACCGAATCCGCTCAGGCTTGCCCCAATAGGGGGAGTCCGAATGCTAAAAAGCTCTCCTGCCCCCGGAAGCGCAAGAAAAGCAAAACGCATATAGCGTAAATAACTCAGCCGACGTCCACCGCGGCTCATGACGGGCGTAGTTCGAAGAACGAAGACTGTTGTTCAACCATGGGCCAATGCGAACCTACGGTTCGAAGGTCACTTTATTGTTAGGTATCATTTTTGGAAGGATCACAAACTTCTATTTTGTTCCCTTCTGGATCGACGAACCAACCG
>JBCCZW010000175.1:0-7828 GCA_039186805.1 Verrucomicrobiota bacterium | reverse complement strand
CGGTTGTAGAGCCATCAAGGACCGTTTTTACTCCCATGCCGTTTATCATTGCTAGTGTTGTTTTCCTTTGCCGACGTCATTGCCGACAGTGGTTGGATAGCTTTATCTGCGCCAGTAATCGACGCCTCGAATGCGACGAAGGCGATGGGGAATTGATTTTGTGAATCGTTTTACAATTGGGTGATCAAAGAGGAGCAGACTTGTGTAGAATAAGAAACAAAGCGGCTTAGGGCGTGTTCGCGAATAGACTCTTTGCTGCTTCTGGACGGTCCGGGTTTTGCTTACTTCTCGAGCCAAGCCTCGCCTCGAAGGATAGCTTCAATCATTCGAAAGCGACTTCTTGGGAATCCGACAAGGTTTTGAGGTAATTTGACGCTTCCGATCGAGGCTGTCTAGTGGGTGTATGCGGATCATTCGAGGTTAGAGCCGTAGTACTCAGACCATAATCAAGACTTACTGGAACAGCTGAATTCGCTCTTCGAGTGAATAAAAAGCTCGGTTTGGGCCGCCTCGGCGCTTACTCTAGTTAAGTTCGGACAGTTGACGGAGCGTTGCCTTAACGTCGCGTTTTATGGAGAGCCGAATTGCTGTTTGCTGCCCTAGGTTGGCGGATTGCATTTCGGAACAGCGGTTCCCTTGTCGAAGAACTTCCCGCCAGCGAATACAAGAACGAAACAAACAGATCTCTTGAAGGAAGGTCGATACTTCGTCGACCTGCGGCCTCGGCAGTTTTTGCGTAGAACGCCGCTCTGGCCCACAAGCAACGGAAATTTTCGAGGTTTTGGGGATAGGTTCTAGAATGGGATCGGTTGAGTTGAAAGTCCGCAACCAAATAGTGGATACATAAGTATTAGTCGATTGTCGAGCGAAGGCTTTGGGCATTCGTCTTTTTGAGCGCGGCTCGCATGTTTTTGATCATGCTTTCTTTTTTGCGGGGGTTGCGCGCAGCAAGGTTTGCGGTCTCGTAAGGGTCTTTGGATAAATCGTAGAGTTCGACGGGATCCCATGTATCCTTTTTTTGGTGACGATAGTGGTAGATGAGTTTCCATTCGCCTTTGCGGTAGACAGTGTAGTACGAGCTGCGATGCTCGTGGGGGAAGTGCATGAGAAAGTCGCGGTCTTCGGCCGGGCCGGTTTCTCCGGCGAGGAGAGGGGCGAGGTCGATGCCGTCGATATTCCTCTCGGGCGTGGGCGCTTCAGCTAGATTTAGGATTGTGGGGAACAGATCGTAGACGGCGCCGATGTCTTGGGTGTTGAGGGCGTTGGAGGCGACGGGGTTACGTTTTTGGTGGGGATTGGCGGGATCGGGCTTGGCCCAGGCGGCGATGAAGGGAACTCGCATGCCGCCTTCATAATGCGTTCCTTTCTTACCGCGTAGAGGAGCGGAGCTGGCGACTTCGTGGATGGGACCCATAGGGGCATCGCTTCCGTTGTCGCCGAGGAAGAAGACGATTGTGTTTTCGGCGACGCCTAAGTTTTCGAGGTGGTCAAGGATGTCGCCGAGGGATTTATCCATGCCTTCGATCATCGAGGCGTAAGCGGCGAGATTTTTGTTGGGTTCTGCGGCGTAGTTTTTGGCGAAGCGGGGATCCGACTGGAAGGGGCCATGGACGGCATAGTGTGACATGTAGGCGAAGAAGGGCTTTTCTTCCTCGACTGCGTCAGTGATGGCTTGATTGAGCTCGAGGGTGAGCGCTTCGCTGAGGTGGATGTCTTGACCGTGGTACTTTTCGAGACCGGGAACGGCTCGGTGTTTCCGTCTTTTGGTGGCAAGACCGAAGTCGTCTTTGCCGTAGTAGCTGCCAGGGGCGCCGTAAGCGCAACCGGCGATGTTTACGTCGAAGCCGAGGTTTGCGGGATCGGCGGCATAGGAGTCGATGGGGCCGAAGTGAGCTTTGCCGGAGTGGATCGTATGGTAGCCTGCGTCTCGAAGGCGGCTAGCGAGAGTGGCCTCGCCGGGATCGAAGCCTCTCCATTTCCAGTTTTCAGGACCGTATTCGCCGGTATTTTTTGTCTCGGGTCTGATGAATTGAGTGACGTAGTGTCGGGCGGAGGTTTGGCCGGTCATGAGCGAGGCTCTGGTGGGGGAGCAGACGCTCATGGCGTAAAATTGACTGAAGCGTATGCCTTGGCTTGCGAGGCGCTCCATGCTGGGCGTGCGGTAGAATTGATTGAGGGGGTGACGCTGGGGTTTGCCCTGTGCGTCATAGAGAAAGGGAACGGTGGTATCCATAAGGCCCATATCGTCGACGAGGAAGATGAGGATGTTGGGCGTCTGCTTGTCAGCTTGGAGGGAAGTAGCGTTGAGTGCGAGAACCGTTAAGAGTCCTAGGAAGGAGGATTTGAGAGTGTGCATAGGAAGTTGGTTTTGGCGCGTTTGCCGGGAGAGTATTTTTTGGAGCAGCGCGTGTGTTGCTGGGAAAGGGCGTGGTTTTTGGACTTCAAGTCGCTGTGTATCTATTCCATAACTACGAAGACGATCTATCAAGATGAATGGGGACTGATAGAGTGTATCCAAGTTGAGGCCGCGTTGTCCTAAAGTTCTACAGGTTTATCAAGACCGTTGGAGAATTTTCATTCAGCGTGGTAGATTGTATGTGAAATTGATTTTGAAATTGGAGACGCGGTCGTTGATGGTCTTACGCGATCAACGATCGCGGCTACATTCGCTAGGGATGGACTTATTGGAGACTCTCTCAGAGGCGTTTGGGGTTTACGGGGGAGGTGGGGATTTTGCCGTTGGCTTTGGCGCGGAGACGGGGGCGGAGTTTGCCGATGACTGCTTGAGCTTCGGGGTCGGGGTTGAGGGCGAGGTTGTTGAATTCTTGGGGATCGGCGTAGTGATCGTAGAGTTCCACACCTTCCGCGCCTTCAGCCCATTCGGTGTAGCGCCAACGGTGAGTCCGTATTGAACATCCCATTACTTGGGTTTCGAGTCGATCGTCGGCGGGGCGGAGGATTTGGGTGATGGCTTCGCCGTTCCAATTGGGTTTGATGGGATTTTCTAGAAGGGGCTTTAGACTGCGGCCGGCAAGGCCTTCGGGTAGGTCGAGCTCGGCGAGCTCGACGAGGGTGGGGTAGATGTCTACGAACTCGACGATGCGAGGGGAGGTTTGGCCATTTCCCGGCAGACCGGGCGCCCGGATTATCAGAGGGGCGCGGGCGCCTTGTTCGAAGAGGGTACGCTTTTGCCAGATGCCGTTGTGCTCGCCGAGGTGGTAGCCGTGGTCGCTCCAGAAGACGACGATGGTTTTATCGGCGATTTGGAGCGCGTCGAGAGCATCGAGGAGGCGGCCGACTTGAGCGTCGATGAATGAGACGCAAGCGTAGTAGGCTTGCATCGCTTTGCGGCAAGTGAGTTCGTCGAGGTTATAGTGAGGGACGGGATTGTTGTGGGCGAAGGCTGCGGTAGGAATGTCATCGCGATCGTCTGGCGGCGCATAGGGAAGGCGCATCTCGGAAAATGGATACAGGTCGAAGTATTTCCTTGGGGCAACGTAAGGCGTATGGGGACGGAAGAAGCCAACGCCGAGGAAGAAGGGTTCGTCCTTCTTTGCGCGCATGAGCTTGATGGCTTCGGTGGCGATCATGCCATCGGTTTGCTCTTCGTTCGTGCCGTCGGCGGCGAGCCAGCTGAGGGCGGCGCTGATCTTGCGGTGAGGCTCTGCGTTGAAGATAAGGTGCTCTTCGGCTTTGTCGCGTCCGATTGGGTTAATGGTCTGTTGCCAGGAGGGAGGGTCGTCGAAGCCGTCGGTGCCGATGCTGGCGGGGACATTGTAATGGTAGATCTTTCCGATGCGGGCGGCGAACCATCCATTTTGCATGAAACGTTGAGAGAGCGTAATGGCATCGGGGACGGCGTCGCGGAAGTAGGCGTCGAGGTCGTAGACCTTGATTTGATCGGGGCGAAGGCCCGTCATGACGGAGGCCCGCGTGGGGTTGCAGAGGGGGAGTTGATTGTAGGCTCGGTCGAAGCGAACGCCGGTGGCAGCGAGGCGATCTATGTGGGGCGTGTGGGCGACACGGTCGCCGTAGCAGGCAAGCGAAGCGGCAAGATCGTCGACGGCGATGAAGAGGACGTTGGGGGGCTGCGCCGCTGAAGCGGCGAATGTGGTACCGAGCGAAGCGACACCTATGAGGCAAAGCCTCTTAGCATGTTTAATGTGGAATGTGGTTCCGAGGAACAGAGTGACGACAAGACCGGGCGCTGAGCGAACCGGAACAACGAGAAGAAAGAGGGGGAGCAATTGCTTCATAAAGTATGAGGTATTTATGATACAATTTGGCGAAGTCTCATAGATGTTCACTCAAGAGGGGCGTTTGGCTGCTCTTTTATATGGAATGTCTGGATCTTTGCTTTTCAGTCCGCGGATTATCGCAGATATTCGCAAATTTAGGTTGAGGAATATGGGGAGTTGAGGGCCTTGCTATTTGCCTCCAAAATCGTGTCGATTGGGATTTCCAACTTGATAGAATGAGAAGTGTATTTTGGAGACATTTGAATGTTTAAGGCCATGCAGGGTTTTGCGCTAAAGTGGGAACTCCAGGGTATGAGTCCTAGCTGCTGACCTTAGGGTTAGAGGAATCGTAGGCCTAGGAGCGTCTTTGCATTTTTGACGGTGAATTTGATGGGCTTTAGGACGAGCTTGGCGCTTTTAATGATTTTGTTTCCGGACTTTCTACTTCTTTGGTCCGCGGATCGCTGCCCTCTGTAGGAATGGTAGGTTTGGTAAGCGGATTCGGCTTGTTGAAATTGGTTGTAAGCTGATTGGGCGTCGGAGTAGTTGAAATTTGGATATGAGGAAGCGGGGGATTGTTAAAGGTCGGGTGTGTATTGTATGTTTGAGGGGACGGTTTTCTCGGGATGTGTGGGTTCTTGGCGGTACGGAGAGCGGTTGGACTGGGCTTGGTCTCCGTTGTTTGAGAGGGAGGAATTCCAGGGGCGGGTTGGTTCGTAGCGTTGGTACTGGGGGACGTTGACGGGTCGAGTGGGCTCGAAGGGTTGAGCGCTGTTGGAGGTTTGACTCCAACCTATGATGAGACAGAGGATCGTTATTAGCCGGTGAATCTACTTCATGGGACTGCGTATCTAAGAGCCAGTGACGGAATTCGCAAGCTGAAACGAAAGTGTGGAGATTCGGCACTTAGGGCGTTTTGTTTTCGGCGGCTAGGCCGCTTACGAGGCTGAATTGAATTTGGCCAATGTGAGTAGCGGTTCCGGTGTCAGTATTGATTGAATACAATGAGTCAGTGTTTGAGTCCGATAGATAGAGCGTTTCGGTCGTCGCGTAGTAGGCGGGGCCGCAGTATGAGGTGTTGATCCCAAGGGAGCCAATGGGGGGTTGCAGTTCCTGTATTCGTATTTATGGTATAGAGGATGTCAGTTTGACCGCTGGCTCCGTACAGGCTTGAAGTGCTGGGCTTGTAGGCGAGTCCAGGCATATTTGCTCCCAGGGGCCCAATGACCGTGGCATTGCCTGTGGTGACGTTTATGAGGTTGTCTAGATTGGCGCTTGGATCTTCGATAGGTCAGGTTGCTCCGCTGACGACGCCCGCATGGTCGATGCCGAACATGGGCTCTCCCGGCGTTGTGATGTGAGTGCCGTAGTCGTCAGAAGTGACGACGGCGAATAGTTTTGAGGGGAGGCAGAGAGTTGCGAAGAACAGAATCGCGAAACGAGTGAATAGGCGTGCGGGGACGCTGTAGTGGAGCATATGGAGTTGGGATTCAAGGGGTCGTTCGCTCGCGAGTGAGCTCATTAGGACTTTGGGAATCCTGCTTATGTTGCCAAGATCCTTTTAGCATCGCGTTTACGGAACCGTCTCTTGACATTACATAGAAGTTCTATGCATTGAATTTCTATGATTAAGAAGGATTTGGTGGCGGCGTCTGCGGTTCCCCTGGTGTTGCTGATCTTGAAGAGGGGCGAGAGCTATGGGTATGAGATCATTCAGAAAGTGAAGGAGCTTTCAAACGGGGAGCTGAATTGGACGGATGGGATGTTGTATCCGGTGCTGCACAAGTTGGAAAAGGAAAAGCTGGTGAAGTCGATTTGGCGGGTGGCGGATACGGGACGGAAACGTAAGTATTATAAGATCGAGAAGGCCGGGCTGCGGACTTTGAAGGAGGAGAAACGGCAGTGGGATGCAGTGAATGGCGCTCTGGGAAATTTATGGGGAGGGAGCTATGTTTGAGCTAGAAAGAGAGATCTCTGGGTGGAGGGAAAGGGTGAGCAGAAAGCGCGGTTTGTCTTCGGAGGTTTTAGATGAATTGGAGAGTCACCTTTGGGATACGTATGAGGAGCTATCTATTGAATTTGAGGAGAGGGAAGCGTTTCAATTGGCTTTGGAGCGCTTAGGCGACAGCAGTGAGCTGGGCGCGGAGTTCGACAAGGTCGATCCATTAATCTCAATCGAAAATAATATGAAAAACTTGTTGTTTGGTAGTGTAATCGCAATTACGGGAATTTTAGCTGCTGTCGCTATGATGGGGGCTGGGATGGACCTCTTTTTCCATCCGGCTGAAATTTCTGCTGTGTTGATGATCCCCGTGGGGATTACTGTTTCGTCTTTCGGGTTTTCTCGGTTTTGGAATGCGTTTCTATGCGTGGTTGGAAAGAGGGATGCCTCTCGTGGATCGCTGATCGTATTGAAGCGGTGGATATCGGCGACTTATGCGGCGGGCGGCTTGGCGTTTCTGATTGGGTTGTCGTTGTCGTTTGTTCACTTGCAAGCAGACCACTTCGGAGTGATGGTTTCTGCTAGTTTTACGGCGCCGATTATCGCGCTCGTGGTGTCGGAAGTTTTTCTAAGAAGTACGCTTTGGAAGTTGCAGGAGCATAAGGGGTAGCGAAAAAGGTTTTTTGTCGTTCGTCATCCGTTCGAGTGGAATTGGTTCTAGTATCAATTCGCAATCACGGTTCTACATCTTCTCTCCGATCGATCTCTCATGGATAGAAGATGAGGATCCCACGTCGCTCTCCGAGCTATGAGGGACAGGGTGGAAGGTGGATGATAGAAGCGTTCTTCGCAAGGCGAGTTCTTCGAGCCGCCTATTCGTAGCTTTGTTGGATGAGGGTGGCGACGAGGGCGGTCCAGCCGGTTTGGTGGTTGGCGCCGTGACCTTTGCCGGTTTCGGGATTGAAGTACTCGAAGAACTGGTGGCGCGGTTGGTCGGAAGCGATTTCGTTGTAGCGCGTGTCGCCATCCTGCCAGGGGTAAAGTCCATTTTCATCCGATTTAAAGAGACGGACGAGGCGTTTACGGATGTCGTTGGCGCATTCTTTCAATGTGAGTTCGTTCCCTGAGCCTGTGGGGTATTCAATTTTTAAGGACTCGCCGTAGAAGTTGTAATAGCGATCGAGCGCTTCGATTATGAGATAGTTGATGGGGAACCATATGGGACCGCGCCAATTGGAGTTGCCTCCAAACGAAAGCGTCTGCGATTCCCCCGGCGCGTAGCTCACACTTTGCACATGGCCTTTGAAGTCCACCGTGAACGGATGTTTCTCATGATACTTGGATAGGGAACGGATGCCATAGGGAGAGAGAAACTCATCCGGATCAAGCAGTCGCGAGAGGATGCGCTGCAAGCGCGCAAACGGCACCGCCGAGATCAACCAGCGTTTCTTCCCGCTTCGACTCTGAATGATGCAACGGGCAAGGTCTTTGCGGTTGGCGAGGAACCACTCGAAGCGTTTGCGAAAGCCTGGCAACCGCTCCAACTGCTCCTCTTCAATCACGGACACCGCAATGAGCGGCAGAAGCCCCACGAGGGAGCGCACCTTGATCGGCACCACCTTGTGCTCAAGCAACACCTGATCGTAGT
>JBCCZW010000174.1:0-7831 GCA_039186805.1 Verrucomicrobiota bacterium | reverse complement strand
TTGGAACGTTGGGTATAGCCGCGAGCGAGGCGGATGGCGGTCATGGTGGCCTCTGTACCCGAATTTACCATACGGACTTTTTGGATGGAGGGAACCATCTTAAGGATGAGCTCGGCCATCTCGACTTCGTAGGGGTTGGGGGTGCCGAAGCTGGTGCCTTTGTTGAGGGCTTCTGCGATGGCGTCCCGGATGACGGGGTGATTGTGGCCATGAATGGCGGGACCCCAGGTGCAGACGAAGTCGATGAGTTCGCGGTCGTCAGCGGTGGTGAGGGTGGCGCCTTGGGCGCTCTTGGTGAAGAAGGGCGTTCCGCCGACGGAGCGGAAGGCGCGGACGGGAGAGTTGACGCCGCCTGGGATGAGTTGTTTGGCGCGTTCGAAGAGATCGTTGGAAGTCATTTTATAAGGCTGAAGGTGGAAGGCTTAAGGCTGAAGTCGCTCTGTATGCGGAAAGTTGAAAGAGGCTGAAATAAATAGGCTTCGGACTTTAGTCTTTGGCCTTCAGTCTCATTAGGAGACGTAGCGTTGGACTATGGGGATGCGGCGGCCGACTCCGAAGGCGAGGGGGGTGAGCTTTAGGCCGGGGGCGGCTTGTTTGCGTTTGTATTCGTTGAGGTCGACTTTGCGTATCATGTCTTTAACTACGGTTTCGTCGTAGCCCATGGCGATGATGTCCTGCGATGATTGTCCTTCTTCGACGTAGGCTTTGAGGATGGCGTCGAGTATGTCGTAGGGAGGAAGACTGTCTTCGTCTTTTTGGTCGGGGCGAAGCTCTGCGGATGGGGGCTTCTCTATGGTGTTGACGGGGATGACTTCGCGGTTGCAATTCATGAAGCGGCAGAGGTCGAAGACGATCGTTTTGGGGAGATCGGAAATGACGGCGAGGCCGCCGCACATGTCGCCGTAAAGGGTGCAGTAACCGACGGAGAGTTCGCTCTTGTTTCCGGTGGTGAGGAGGAGGGCTCCGAATTTGTTGGAGAGAGCCATGAGGAGAAGACCGCGGGCGCGGGCTTGGATGTTTTCCTCGGTGACGTCTCTCTGTTGGCCTTGAGTGAGGGGGTGGAGCGTGTCTTCTGCGGCGGAAACGATGTCGGCAATGGGGACTGTGTGGAACGCTATGCCTAGGTTTTCGGCGAGGTCTTGGGCGTCGGTTTTGCTGTGCTCACTCGAAATGCTGGAGGGGAGACTGATGCCGGTAACGTTCTCGTTGCCAAGGGCTTTAACGGCGATGGCGGCAGTGAGGGCGGAATCGATGCCGCCGGAGAGGCCGATAAGCGCTTTTTTGAAGCCGCTTTTTTGGACGTAGTCTCGAAGGCCCAGGGCGAGGGCTTCTTCGACGTCGAGAAGGTTTTCTTGGCGGAAGGCGCTGTGGAAGTTCGTTTCGCCTGATCCGGTGTCGATGACTTGCAGGTCTTCGGCGAAGGAAGCAAGGCCGGCGATAAGTCTACCTTGGGCGTCGGCGATCATGGAACGGCCATCGAAGATGAGTTCGTCGTTGCCGCCGACCGCGTTGACGTAGATGAGGGGACAGTTGCAGCTTGTAGCGGTTTTTTGGATAAGCTCTTCGCGAAGCTCGTTTTTACCCATGTGCCAGGGACTGGCGGAAAGATTGAGATGGAGGTCGAGTTTCTTTTCTTTGAGGTACTCGACAGGGGCCGAGGGATATCGCGGGCGGCTGGAGACTTCGGGAGTGGTCCAGATATCTTCGCAGATGGTTATGCCGATGGTTTTGCCGTTAAGCGTGGTGACGAGGGGAAGGTTGCCGGATTCGAAGTAACGGTCTTCGTCGAAGACGTCGTAGGTGGGGAGAAGGCATTTGCGGGCTTTTTCTAGGATTCTGCCGCTTTGGCAGATAGCGGCGGCGTTGTAGAAGTCGCGCCCCGATTTGGCAGGGTTGGGCTCGACGTAGCCGATGATGGCGGGGATTTCGCCAATGTTGGCGGCGATGGCTTCGAGGGTCTCGAGGTTGTCGGGGACGAAGCGGCGTTTGAAAAGAAGGTCGCGGGGAGGGTAGCCGGTAACGACGAGTTCGGGGAAGACGACGAGTTCAGCTCCTTGGGAGATGAGGGTTTGGTAGGCGTTTTCGATGCGTTGGCGGTTGCCTGTGAGATCGCCGACGGTGGTGTTGATTTGCGCGAGACCTATCTTCATTTGGAAACCGAGAATGTTTCATAGGTCGTTTTGGGAGGGCAAGTGTTGAAATGTGGAATATAGGATGCGAAATGCTGAGTTGCGACCCGTGGAGCTCACTTTGAAGAGCGCTTTGTGGAGTATGGGAGGAACTTTTTTTGGATACCTTGAAGAGTATACTGGGATTTAGAGAGAGGTTTGGTCTTTAGGGCGCGTCTATTGAAGCGAGGCATTGAACTTACTTCCAAGGGAAGCGCTTTTTACCCGAAGCGCAGGGGTGGTTTTCACTTTTGCCGTCGACGAAGACGGAGCACCATTCGGCAAGGCGGCGGCCAAGGCGGCGGGGGCTTTCTTTCTCGCGGTCTTCGCGGGGTTCGCCCGCTTGCACGGCTCCGTAGTGGAGGGTGAATTGCTTTCCGGAGTAGTCTGTCACTCCGAAGGTGAGGAAGCCGAAGTTCTGCATGACGACTTGGAGTTGTAGGCAGGCAATTTCGGCTCCGCCACCCCAACCGCCCATGGATGCGAAGGCGCAGCCTATCTTGCCGTCGATGTCGCCCCAGATATCAGCGAGATCTTCGTCCCAGAACTTTTTCATTTCCCAAGGAATGGAGCCCATGTGAGTGGGCGAACCGAGAGCGAGGCCATCGCACCATTTGATGTCATCTGCGGTGGCGTCGGCGAGGGGGTGGAGTCGGACCTCATGGCCGGGGATTTCGTGGATGCCCTCACGCACGAGGTCCGCCATCTTTGCGGTGTTGCCGGTCTTGGAGTAGAAAAGGACGAGAATATTGGCCATGGGTTTCTGGATCTGTTGGTTTGCAAAATAGATTGGAGGAGATAGGGTTACAATTGCCGTTTTATTTCACGCTAGGAGAGTGCCCTCTTTCTGATCAAGTCCCCTATATGCCCGATAAACCCTCAGAAGAGATCGTCGATACTCAAATTGGAAGTCCTTTGAGCAGCGCGGATCGATTGGAGATGATGGATGCCTTGGAGCGTTGTATTCATGAAACGGAATACAACCGCAATCCTCTGAAGGTGCCTTTGGATCAAGGGCGTCTGCAGAAGCATCCGGGCATGCATTTCCACTTTAAGCCGGAGATTTTCATTCAGATGAAAGGGTGGACCGACTTCGAGCTGCCCACGGGCAATTTTCCTTTGAAGGAGAATGAGGTTTGCATTTTACCTGCGGGTTTACCGCATAAGGAGACGATTTATTCAGAGGGCGGAAATTTTCGAAACTTGGTGGTAGGGTTTTACTCGAATGCGATCAGCTTGCATTTGGCCTTCGAAGTATCGCCTAAGAAACCGGAGATCGATGTGATCGAGTTCTACGATGCGCCGAATCTGGATTTGTTTTTGGGACTCACGAATAGCCTGGTGGATACCTATCATAAAAGTGGACCTTCCAGAGAGCGAATCATGAAGGGGTTGACGATCGGATTGTTTTCCATGTTGAAGTCCTTGGTCGAAACGGGGACTGAGGAGATTAACAAGGATATCGGAAAGGTCTTTCAGGCGAAGTGGATCATTCGTGAGCAAATTTCGAATACAAAGCTCAATGTGAAGACGCTTGCGGATCGACTGCAATGCTCCCCGGATTATCTATCGCACCTCTTTCATTCGCAGACGGGCGAGAAGCTGATCCACTATATCCAGCGGATCCGGATTGAGGGGGCGACGTTGGCTTTACAGACGACACCGCTCTATGTATCTGAGATCGCTTGGTCGAGCGGGTTCTCGGATCCTGCTTATTTTGCCCGCGTGTTCAAGAAATTCATGGGAATGTCGCCGCTGGATTTTCGGGCGGAGCAGGAGGCGAAGCGAAACAAGAAAGAGGCTGCGCCGAAGACGATTTATTACGACCGTGAGGATTTCTCGGCCGGAGAATCTCATCGGTCTTGATCCGAACTCTTAGAAAGTGGATCGCACTTTCTGCATTTTGCCACAAAATCGTCCAACGTTGGAAAATTTTGTGGCAAGAGGGTGGCGGATTAATGGGGAAGTGTTTCTTTGGGGATGGGCGGGAGTTTGGTTGGCGCTGGGTCTATTCGGTGGAATGGACCCAGCGTAGGGAGATTGTGGCTATGATGAAGGAGCCGCCGCCGAGAGCGAGGGCGAGCATGGCGTTGTTATTCAATAGATGCTCCATGACCTTTCCGAGGCCCAGCGATGCTATGATCTGAGGGAGCACGATGAAGAAATTGAATACGCCCATATAGAAGCCCATTTTTTCCCCGGGAATCACGTTTGAGAGCATTGCGTAGGGCATTGATAGAATGCTGGCCCAAGCGATGCCTACTCCTACCATTGAGAGGAGGAGTAGGTTCGGGCTTGTCACTACCAGTATTGAAAGGAGGCCTATGGCTCCGATGCTCAAGCAAACCGTGTGGATCTGCTTTGCGGTAAATCTCTTAGTGAGCGCGATCAACACAAAGGAGAAAGCGAATGCGACGCCGTTGTAGGTCGAAAAACAAACGCCTGCCCATTCGATGCCTTGCTGGTATTCGGGCGTACCGGCTTTGCCGCCAAAGATCTGGGTGGCAATGGCGGGGGAGAAGTATATCCACATGCAGAAGAGTCCGAACCAGGTGAAAAATTGGGAAACGGATAGCTGTCGCATGGCTTTCGGCATTTGGCCGATGCCTTGGGCGATTTCCACGAACATGTGTCCCACCCCTTGGGTGGCTTCTTTTTTGGCTTTGAATTCTTCGAGGTTAGCAGGGGGTTTCTCCTTGGTCGTGAGGATGGTGTAGAGTACCGCGAAAAAGAAGACGCCGGAACCGATGTAGAATGAGAGCTTTACTGAGAGCGGAATCGCTCCCTCGGCGTTGTCCGAGGTAATTCCAAATACGTTTGAGAAGAGCCATGGGAGTGACGAGGAGGCGACGGCGCCGAGTCCGATTAGCAGGGACTGCATGGCAAAGCCGGTTTTGCGTTGCTCTTTGGGAAGCATGTCGCCGACGAAGGCGCGAAACGGTTCCATTGATACGTTGACGGAGGCGTCTAGGATCCAAAGGAGGCCGGCTGCCATCCAGAGGGTGGAGGAGTTCGGCATGGCGATGAGCGAAAGGCTCGCGAGTATGGCGCCGACTAGAAAGTAGGGACGACGGCGTCCGAGGAAGGTCCAGGTGCGGTCGCTGTAGTAGCCGATGATGGGTTGAACGATGAGACCTGTTATGGGAGCGGCGAGCCAGAGCAGAGGGATTTCGCTCTCTTCAGCGCCGAGGTATTGGTAGATGGCGGACATGTTGGCCATCTGGAGGCCCCATCCGAATTGGATGCCGAGAAAACCGAAGCTCATGTTCCAAATCTGCCAGAATGAGAGTCGGGGCGTATTCATGTTTTGGGGGTGGTCGGGTGTTTGCGAGGAACTCGCGGAGCTTAGCGCGGTTTTCATGGGATATCAAATTGCGGTTTGGCTTGCCGTTTCCTGGGGCGATTCTTGACTCTGAACATTGTCGACGAGCACCAGCGGAGGCGCGCTGAAGTCGCGTTGCGCATGATCGTCGATGCGATTGTAGAGCTGGTTGAGCGCGAGGTAAGGTTCGCGGTAGTCACTAGCGAGCGTCTCGAGCTGCTGGTGGGTGAGTCGCCATTGCCAGTTCTCATCGGCTGTGCCGGGCGTGTTCATGCGGGACGCAGCGGGTAAGTTGAGGATGTCTTGGGCGGGTACGACGCATAGGCGAGCGACTGACGAGAATGCTGCCTGGATGATGGACCAGCAGGCTTCTTTTTCGTTGGTTTTAAAGTATGCGTTTACCAGATTGCGAGTCTGGCGGTCGAGCGTCTCGTACCAGCCTCGGAGCGAGTTGTTATCGTGAGTTCCGGTGTAGACGACTTGGTTGGCGTCGAAGAAGTGCGGCAGGTTGACGTTGTTATCGTCGTGACCATAGCCGAATTGCATGATCTTCATTCCGGGGAAACCGGTTTGTCGCCGCAATTCGAATACATCGCGGTTGATATATCCGAGGTCCTCTGCGATGAATTTCGCGTGAGGGATGGCACTCTCGATGGCGTCGAAAAGCGCTTTGCCGGGACCTTTTCGCCAGCGGCCTTCGGTTGCGTCGGCGGCGTCGGAAGGGATTTCCCAGTAGGAGTCGAAACCGCGGAAGTGGTCGAGGCGGATCGCGTCGTACAGCTCGAAAGAGGCGGCTAGACGGGCGATCCACCAGGAGTAACCGTCGCGGCTCATGCGTTTCCAGTTATACAGCGGATTGCCCCAGAATTGCCCATCTATCGAGAAATAGTCTGGAGGGACGCCGGCCACGTGGGTGGGTTGTCCTTCATCGTCGATAGCGAAGGCTTCGGGCGCTTGCCAACAGTCGGAGCTATCAAGAGCGACATAGATGGGAACGTCGCCGATGATTTGAATGCCTTGCTCTTTTGCATAGCTTCTGAGTTTGTCCCACTGACGGAAAAAGATGAATTGGTAGAACTGCTGGCGGCGTTGCTCCGATCGGTCGCGGGCATCGAGAAGCGAGTCGTCAAAGTCGGAGCCGTTACGGAACGGCTTGGGCCATTCGCCCCAAGGTCGGTAGTAGAAGCGCCTCTTGAGCGCCATATAGGTACTGTAGGGGAGAAGCCAATACGCGCGCTCTTCGATGAAGGAATGAAATTCCTCAGCGAGGTCCGAGCGTTCCTTGAAACGTTCGAAGGCGAGGTCGAGGACTGGGAAGAAGCAGGAATAGAGAGCTCCGTAGTCGACGCGATCTTTGGGGAGATTTTTGAGCAGGATGGTTTCTTCTTCCTTGAGGAGGTCTTCTTCGATGAGGGCGTCTATGTCGATAAAGTAAGGGTTGCCGCCGAAGCTGGAGAAAGTCTGGTAGGGCGAGTCGCCGTAGCCGGTTGGACCGGCGGGACAGATTTGCCAATAGGCGAATCCTGAGGCGGCGAGGTAGTCTATAAAATGTTTAGCTTCCGTACCCATATTGCCGATACCGTATTGGCTTGGAAGCGAACTTAAGTGGAGGAGAACGCCTGATTGTCGGCTTTTTAACCAGCTTGTGGAGACTGTTTGCATGTCTGGAAAGTGATTGGGCGTTTCGCTGTCGGGTGAAAAGTAGGATTCGTGTATGGGGTACGACAGGGTATGGATATCGGAATTCAGCTAAGTTGGGGACGGCGCCCGAACCCGGCCTTGGGAGACGCCGGACCCGGCGGCGTCGGGCCGTCGGATCCGTTATTTGGTCTTGCTAGAAAGTGTTTCTTTAGAACTTTCTGGATACGCCGATCGAATAATGGGCGCCCCAGTTTTGATAGTCCTGCACGAGCCGCACATCATCGGTTGATGTGGCGAAGAGCGGTTCGTTGCTCAAGTTGTAGCCTTGAAGCGTAACGCTCGTGTTTTCGAGGAAGCCTCCCTGGAAAGTGTAGCTGACTTGAGCGTCGTATACCGTTTCGGGTTGGAGGAGGCGGAAAGACTCTCCACGCGGTCCGAAGGTGGCAATGTCTCCCAAGTACTCCGAGCGGTAGCGACTGCTGACCCGAGCGGAGAAGCCGTTTTTATTTTCGTAATAGAGGGTTCCGTTGATGACTTCCTCGGACAATCCTGGGATAGGTTGAGTTGCGTCGTTGGGATCGGGTTGGATGGAGCTATCGGTAAATGAGCCGCTGATGATCATGCCGAATCCTTTGAGCGAATCGCTGATTTTCTCTCCTGGAATCGATAGAGCGAGTTCTAGACCCTTCAGGCTGCCGCC
>JBCCZW010000173.1:0-7833 GCA_039186805.1 Verrucomicrobiota bacterium | reverse complement strand
GAAATACCGTCTCACCATACTCGTTTCTCTCGAATCGATAAAAGCCACCCCGAACTTCAATCTCCTCTCCAAATACGATTGGCACTGGTTGACGCGGACACAACGGACCGTAACCGACATCTACCAAGTAAGTCCTTTCGTCTCCTGATACCTTCAAAACCGTAAAACGATGCGCTCTTGGGCTCTCGGAAGACACCTCTCTCGTCACTTTTCCCATCATCATACTGACTTTCGCTCCCAAGCCCTGCAGAACTTCCATGAACAGCTTGTTATGCTCGAAACAATAACCACCTTGGCCTTTTGTGACTATCCTATCAAAGAGAGGGTCGAGATCGAGGTTTAAGTCTCTGCCCAGGAGAACACCGATATTGTTGAAGCTGAATTTCCGCAAGTGCGCCCTCTGCAGCTCGGAAACATATTCCAAACTTACTTTCGCTTTCTCCAATCCGAGAGACGAAAGGTAGCGAGCCGTCAGTTGAGATCCGTCGTCTTCCACATCAGACAGGCCTCATCAACCGTTTACTTCCGCCAATATAACAGGCAATCGCACTGTCACGCAGCAACCCATCACCACCCCAAATGTCATCCCCTTTAAGCGTGTGTGGCAGTTTCATATAACTCTCGCCTCATATAGTCGAACTCTTCTAGAAAACTGATCGAATCCAAAAAGCTGATACATCTGTTTTAGCTAGAGCTCTTCAATCTCGATCTTGCGGAATTCAAGCAAGCCGTGTTCGCCCTGGATACCGACGTGGCCTTCCGCATTCTTCACCTCTACGGCCAAAGTGATTAAAGTACCATTCAAGTAGACTTTGATTACTTCCCCTACACATTCGATTTCGTAGCGATGCCACTTACCCGCAGGTTTATAAACAGATTTGAGGCTTTCGAGGTTCGACACGTGCTCAAAAGGCGGAGCTCCGTATGGAATTATGAATGCGAGCGGTACCTGGCCTTCAACCTTATCTAGGGCCTGAACCTGGATACCGTTATCCGGCCACCCATTTTCGTCCTCGTGGCTTGTGGGACCCGTACGCACGAAGATTCCGCTATTCGAACCGGGCTCCATGAAGCGAAACTCTAAGATCAACCTGAAATCAGCATAAGTTTCCGTTGATCTGAGCCAACCCGTTCCTCTAGTCACTTTTAGCAACCCGCCTTCCACTGAGAACTGGCCATTGTTGATGATAGTCCAGCCGCTGAGGTCTTTACCGTTGAATAACGCTCGAGACGTCTCAGCAGACGTCAGACAGGTAATTGCGAGAGATGAGACGAAGAGGATTAATGAGTTTAGGGGCGACATGAAATGTTTATCAAAACTAGCTCAGGCGTCTGCAAGCCTTAGATCAACTCTCCCAGAGGTTTGGGCTATTTCTATTGCCGTCGCCGTTTGATCTAGAAGTCCAAGCGAATTCCGGAGATGGCCGTAATCCCCGCATAGGCGCTGTTACCTCCGCTTGCTTCCGCATACTCAAGGCCATTTATCAGCTTTAGGTTGTTGCCGTGCAAAATGTAATTATATCCTAAATACATGCCCCAGTACTCATCCCCTGATAGGCCGACGGATGCCAATTGCTCATACCTCCGTTGTATCGTCAGGCCGCCATTCCTTCCGGATGAAATTTGAAACCTGCCGACGATCTCTCCCTGCTCGCCCATTCTCCGGCTAGGGATCACGACAAAGCCGAATACATCTTCGCCGTATCCGCTTCCCATGACGAAATCCCATGCCAAACTATTCTGCCCTTCGGTACCGCTCCAATTAACCGACGCTAGATGTCTCTTGGAGGGCGAGTTATCTCCAATTTGGTCAGTGTAAGCATAATCTAGATACAGTCTTCCCTTGAAGCCGAATAGGTCTCGAGAGTGATTGATCCCCATTGTCATGAATCCGCCTCCATCAGAGTCGAACCAGGCGTTTCGAGTGCCCTCATCGCTAGAGGCAAATAGGCCCATTTTGTATCCAAAATCTCCTCTGTCCGATTTTACAGAGACCCCCCATGTTTTGTCGCCACGGATTTGATTTACAAGTTGAGAGCGCTCGGCAGTTTGGACCTTCGGGAGCGACAATCTGTATTCATGAAACATGACCGGGCGTTGTCTGCCGATCCGAAAGGATAAAGCGGCGCTCGGCTTGAAATCGACGAACACATCGTCCCAGGATCGAAAAAACTCGGGATCGTTGCTGTTTATTCTTGCGGTATTGAATTTGACCGAGCCGGACCACGCATCCGAGAACCTGGCTTTCAGACCCAATCGAGAATGTCGAGATTCGTAGTCATCTGCTTCTCCCTCATCGGAATCAATGAAGTAAACTTGGCCTAGGTACCTTCCGCTGATTGACAAAGACTGGATGCCTTCCCCACCGGCAGACTCGAAGATCCGCATGTGATCCAAGAATAAATCAAAACCTTCTTTGCTGTCAGACCCGTGTAGAATCACCGAAGCAGCGATCACGGCTAAAGATAGGCGCGAAAAGATTCTGGCGTTATTCGATAACCGCATCCCCGAAGCCATCCCTTCATCACACCCCATTCAAGTTAGAAAGCCCCTACCGCAGGACTCGTAACCAATGCGTAACATTTGAGGATCAAAGCGGGAAAAGGCCGAACGGTATCCCGATTTTCGAAACCTGATATCGCTAGAATGCTACGCTAGGAAGACCTGCCCCAAAAGTCTCTTTGGACAAACCCTCTAGAAAAGGGTAATTAATAAAATGTATCCAATATGCAATCACAAAAAATAATATTTGCTGCCGATGATGGCCGCAAGCATAGCCGAAATTTCTTCGGAGGCGGATAAGTTTTAATCCGCGTTCCCCTTGGAAACCTTTGTTATAAGATCGGAGGGACGGGCCCCGCGGATCCCTAAATCAATGGAATAAAGCGAAGTGTCTCCCGCGATATAAAGCGTCATGAATTCTTTCCCGCCGAAGCAACAATTGGCGACCTTCCACTCAGGAACAAGTATTTTCCCGATGAGCTCGCCGGCTGGCGTAAAGCACTGTATCCCGTCCCCAGCGCTCGTCCAAACATTGCCTTCCACATCGCAGCGAAAGCCATCTGTCGCGCCAGGCGTCAGCTTGATGTAGGGACGTTTATTGATCACACTCTTCCGATCTTCGCAAACCTCCCATTGGACGACATCTCGCGGCGCGCCGGTGTCAGCGACGTAAAGGATCTTTTCATCCGGAGAGAACGCCAATCCGTTGGGTCTATCCATGCAAGTAATCACTGCACTGATCTCTCCAGTCTCAGGATGAAATCGGTAAACGAAATTCCCTTCTAGTTCGGAATCCCGCTTTTCACCCTCGCGATTCGATAAAATTCCATAGGGCGGATCGGTAAACCAGATCGAACCATCCGATTTGACGACCAGATCGTTAGGCGAATTGAGGCGTTTGCCTCCTATGCGGTCAACGAGCATTCGTATAGTTCCATCGTGTTCCGTCCGCGTAATTCCGTGCGTTAAATGCTGACAGCTCACGAGGCGGCCTTCGAGATCGGCGTAGTGACCGTTAGAGAAATCGGAAGGTTCTCGAAACACCGTTGTTTCGCCGGTGTTTGGACAAAATTGGAGCATCCGATTATTCGGTATATCGGACCAAACGACAACGTCCTGATTTGGCAAATACACGGGGCCCTCCGACCACTCCGCTCCCCGCCAGTGATGCCTAAGGCTGGCGCCTTCCTTTAGCAGCGCTCTAAAGCGCGTATCAAAGATTTCGATCCCCTCTCGCATTTCCTCTTGGGCTTTGCGCTGATGATCGGGAAATATCTTACTCTCGGCTCTCATGGATTAGGTGATACCAATGCTTGAGGCGCTGATCACAAGAGGAAATTCGCCCCTGGCGACGGGAGGGTCTGAAGCTTCGCTTCCGTTGGCGGATTGAAAGAGGTTCAGGCCAGCAATTTCTCCTGCTGATTCAGGACTGAGTCGGGCCGTTGAAATTGACCTGGGAAGGACGTCCCATCCAGATCCCTTCTTCATTGAATCGCAATTTGATGCTCTTTTGAACGTCCCAGATCATCCGCATTGCGGTTGGCAGATCTTTTGCCCACAGAGGAATGCGAAAATTGATCATCGAATTCTCGAAGTTCAAGATCGGCGTCTCAACGAGCTCGCGACCTTCTTTCTTTTCTTCGTCGCTCCTTTCATCGAGAAGATCTGGGTGACTTGAAGCGATTTCCTTGATGATCTTTATGGCGAGCTCCAAATCTGCATCGTAGTCGATACTCAAATACATGAACTTCTGGGCCTTCTCATCTTGTATCGTCCAGTTGATAATCGCCTCTGAATCGATGATCGAGTTCGGGTAAATTAGGCGTTTGTTCTCCAGAGCTTTGATGACCGTATGCCTTAGCGTGATGTCTTCTACCGTCCCGATCTCATTTCCGATTTTAATGATGTCATCAACCCGAAACGGCTTGAAGACTACGATGAAGATCCCGCTTACGATGTTGGCGAAGGCTTTTTGAGAGGCGAATCCGATGATCGCCGCGAGAATGCCTGCGCCTGCGAAAACGCCGACTGCCAGAGACCTTAGCTGCGGAATACTGTAAATGATCGTCAGCGACGCTAGAACGAATATCGCTGCATTGGCCGCATTGCTCAGAAATTTGAGCCCCGTCCGTCTTTCGCTATCCCCAGTTTTTAGAATTCTAAGCCGAAAGAACCAACGGGTCGCTGCAGCCAATAGCAACGCCGCAATGCAAACCAGCCCGATATTGAGGGCGATCGGTACCGGTAGCCAATCTGGTAGTTCGATTCCGAAGAGCATCATCTGTTCTCTTCGCCAGCGAATACCGCGCCAGCCTAGGGAGCAACGCTTTTTGCCGCTATCTGCTCAATCTCTACCTGAACTTCGAAGGTTTTCAGGAAGCCAGGCATCATTGGACTGTTCCAAAATACGCAGTAAGGCTCGCCAATCATTTTCAGGTCGTCACGGTTGTTTAACCTCTCGACCAGCGCTGCCTTGACTTCCATGTAGTTGCTTTCCGTATACCGCCCTCTGTACCCCAGACTCGCAACCACTCGTTCGGGAACCTCTAATACGGCAACGTTCGATGTATCCGAGGCCGCTTTTTCCTCCTCGCTTGGATCTACCCAAAAGTACATCGCACCAGGGTCCATCTTCGCTTCAACCGGAACAGTCATCGATATGCTATTGTTTGAGATGTATCTGAACAAAGGTCTAAACAGAGTATTGGAACTATCGAAATACGCCCCTTCCTCCATCTTCGCTTCTAGCAGTTTGCCTGCCGGCAGAGTTTTGACTTCGAAGACGCCTGGCTGGGTCTTTTCGTACGCGGCTCCTGCCGCAAAACTGTAGAGGATGCCCACTGTTAAAATCCCCAGAATCAAAAAGATAACCTTCTTCATAGAGTGAAATACGGAATTGAACTGACTGCACACGCAGTCTGCCACTCTTCGAAATGACCCAAAACTAATCCAAGATTCTATTCAGAAACAGGTCTTGATCGTAGAGTTTCCAAGCCCCACGTTATGAACCCGATGTCTCAAACCCCGAATCCCATTTCAATCTACCAAGATCAGCTGCTGGAGGAAGCTGCCGCCTATTTCGAAGAGGAAGAGATCCCTCAAAAAATCGTCGATGCATTTCGAAAAGCGCCGCGTCACCGATTCGTCTCTCGCTTCCTTAGTAATAGCGAAGAAGGTTGGATTGACGTAACTGAGAGCAACCTCAATTTGCACCTTTCTTCTCTCTACGGGAACCACCCTCTTTGTATCCACTTAGATGATAAGGGAGTTGTAGACTCCACAATTTCTCAACCCTCCCTGGTTCTGCTTATGTTAGATCTTCTCGACTTGAGAGAAGGTCTCAGGGTCTTTGAACTTGGGGCTGGCAGCGGATGGAACGCCGCTCTGATGGGCGCCTTAGTCGGAAACTCCGGCGAAGTCACAAGCTACGAGATCATCGAGGACCTGGTCGTTCCCGCCCAACGCTCCGCCGATGAGCTTGGGCTGTCGAACGTCTCGATTGTTTCCGGCAACGGTATCGAGGCAATGAAAAGCGAAGGTCCTTTCGATCGAGGAGTTTTCACCGCCGCCGCGGATTCGTTGCCGGATTGCTTCTTCGATGGCATCAAAGAAGGCGGCTTGCTGCTACTGGTTATTAAGATAAACGGCGACGGCGACCTTCTCGCCGTCCTCCGAAAAACGGGAGACCACTTTGACAGCGAGTATCACTTCAAGTGCCGTTTCGTGCCTGTCACTGGAGTTCAACTACAAGACGATAAGCACATTGAAAATCTCGGATGTCGGCGTTGGGTCGCCCATGGCCAACCTGACATCGAAGAGCTGGATTTGCGGATTCACCCTTCAGGCAAACCTGTCGAGCTCGATGAATCCAATTGGACGATCTCTCATTCGAGCTGCATCCTCGAGTGGCGAATCCGCGGCGGTCATGCGAAATAAAAAAGCGGTTCCCGAAGAGGGAAACCGCTTTTGAAAGTCTATGCAGACCACCCTCGAACTAGAGGGCTCCTGCGTTTTCGCTGAGGTAGTTGCTGACGCCTTGCGCAGTCGCTTGCATACCCTTATCGCCGTTTTGCCAACCTGCCGGACAAACTTCGCCGTGGGCTTGATGAAAGCTGAGCGCGTCGACTACCCGGAGCATTTCATCTACGTTGCGACCAAGCGGGAGATTGTTAACCGTTTGGCTTTGAACGATGCCTTCCTCGTCGATGAGGAAAGAACCGCGCATGGCAACGCCCGCTTCAGGATGTTCGATGCCGTATGCTTGAGTGATCTCATGCTTGATGTCCGCCACCACTGGGAATTGAGCGGGACCAATGCCTCCCTCGTTGATGTTCGTGTTGCGCCAGGCCGCATGGGTAAAATGCGAGTCAATGGACACTCCAACAAGTTCAACGCCCTTTTCGGCAAAGGCTGCGAAACGCTTGTCGTGAGCAATGATCTCAGTTGGGCAAACGAATGTGAAATCAAGCGGCCAGAAAAACAGTACGACTTTCTTGCCTCGCAAGTCAGAGAGCTTGAAAGACTCGTTGATGGAACCGTCCGGCATAACCGCTGCGGCTGTGAAATCTGGGGCTTCTTGTGCTACTAGAACGCTCATAGATCAATGAATTGATGTTTAGATCAGCCCGCCACTGTCCGAAAGATTCCAGCCCTGACAATATTATTTTTGTAGGTATTTTCTTACGACAAATCCTCGTCGCCATTCACCATATTGTCGATCTGATCGAGGAGCGTATGAAGCAGGAGCGTATGCGTTTCTTGGATGCGAGCTGTCGTTTCCGAGGGAATGATGATGTCTACGTCCGACAAGCCTTTGGCATCGCCGCCGTCTTTCCCAATGAACGAAACGCGCTTCAGACCTTTCGACTTCGCTACGAGGATGGCCTTGAGTACATTTGCGCTGCGTCCGCTCGAAGAAAAAGTGATCAGCACATCGTCAGGTTTCCCAAAGGCATGTACCTGCCGAGAGAAGGCGGCTTCGTATCCATAATCGTTTACGATGCAGGTCAGGTCTGCGGGATTTCCATTTAGGCAGATCGCAGGAAAAGGATCTCGCTCATCCAGATAGCGGCCAACGAGCTCGCAAGTAAAATGCATTGCATCCGAGGCGCTCCCGCCATTGCCGCAAACGAGGAGCTTATTCCCAGCTTTAAGTGCCGATAGAATGATATCCGCGGCGCGTTCAAGTTCTTCCGATACCGCTTCCAAAGAATCCAGCACTGCTCGACTCTCGGCGATGTTCTTATGCAAACGCTCTTTGAGACCCATATAAAACTTTGAAACTATCTCTTACCGTAAGCGGGATTCCTGGAAATCGCCAATCCCAAATTG
>JBCCZW010000172.1:0-7839 GCA_039186805.1 Verrucomicrobiota bacterium | reverse complement strand
GTGGGCTTTTCGCAATAGATGTGCTTGCCGGCAGCAGCTGCATCCTCAACGCCTTTGGCGCGACGCGAAGTCGTTTGCGAGTCGAAGTAGATTTGGTAATAATCATCCTTCATGACGCTATCCAAATCCGTAGTGTATTTTTCAACACCGCTCAGTTCGCAGAGTTTCTTTAGCTTCGTGAAGGATGATTATTACCAAATCTACTTCGACTCGCAAACGACTTCGCGTCGCGCCAAAGGCGTTGAGGATGCAGCTGCTGCCGGCAAGCACATCTATTGCGAAAAGCCCACGGCGGTCGATGTGGAGACTGCGGTCAGGCTTTCGGATGTCTGCAAAAAGGCCGGCGTGAAAAATGGCGTAGTGCAGGACAAGTTATGGTTACCGGGATTGGCTAAGCTGCAGCGGGTTATCGATAGTGGCTTGCTCGGGCGTATTTTCAGCGTGACAGGAGATTTTGGATACTGGGTTTTTGAAGGTCACAGTATTCCCGCTCAGCGTCCTTCTTGGAACTACCGCAAGGAAGATGATGGGGGCGTGATCATCGATATGGTTTGCCACTGGCGCTACGTATTGGCGAACCTATTTGGAAAGATCGAGTCGGTTTCTTGTTTGGGCGCTACGCACATCCCTGAGCGCGTAGACGAGTATGGCAAGGTCTATAAAGCGACTGCGGACGACGCGGCGTATTCGACTTTTCAGATCGAAGGAGGAATCGTTGCGCACATTAATTCGAACTGGTGTACGCGCCCGCGGCGCGACGATTTGTTTATGATGCAGGTTGATGGCACTGAGGGTTCAGCGGTGGTGAGCTTGCGCGATTGTTGGATTCAGCCTTACAGCGCGACGCCAAAACCGGTTTGGAATCCTGACATTCCCCAGCCGATCAATTTCTACGACAGTTGGCAGAAGATGCCTGAGCAGGAGACTTTCGATAACGCTTTCAAGGTGCAGTGGGAACTCTTTCTCAAGCACGTAGTTCTCGACGAACCGTTCACGTGGGATCTGCTTGAAGGGGCTCGCGGAGTGCAGCTTGCTGAACTCGCCTTGCAGTCTTGGGCCGAGCGTCGTTGGATCGACATTCCAGAGCTTGGATAATTTGCTGGTAAAATAGAGTCAGCGGCGGCTTCCGTTGGAGGAAGTCGCCGCGATATATGGAGAGAGTGATTCTTATGAAGATTGCGATTGTAACGGGTGGAACGCGAGGGATTGGATTTGGGATAGCCTCTTCTTTGGCGAAAGAGGGGTGGAATTTGGTCTTGAACGGAATGCGTCCGGAAGAGGCAGTTTCAGGGCCTCTGGATGAGCTTCGCGCGATAGGCGCGTCCGTCTCTTATGCCCGCGGCGATATTGGTTCGGTTGAGGGACGTCAGGCAATTCTCGATACAGCTCAGAGGGAGGCAGAAGGTTCCGTAAATCTTCTAGTGAACAATGCGGGTGTCGCGCCGCGGCAACGGCTCGATATCTTGGAAACGACGGAGGAAAACTACGATTTTGTGGTCGATACGAATTTGAAGGGGGCGTTCTTTTTGACTCAGGCCGTTGCGAAGGAAATGGCAGCAGCAAAAGAGGCGGATGGATCCTTCGAGGCCTCGATTGTGAATGTTTCCTCGATTTCAGCGACGGTCGCTTCGGTCAATCGAGGCGAGTACTGTATCGCGAAGGCAGGGTTGAGCATGATGACGCAGTTGTTCGCGGTTCGCTTGGGCGAAGTTGGGATTCCAGTTTACGAGGTCCGTCCGGGCGTGACCAAGACGGACATGACTGCGGGCGTCTCAGAGAAGTACGATAAGCTGATTGCCGATGGTCTCTGCGTGACGCCGAGATGGGGATTTCCCGAGGATGTTGCAACGGCGGTTTGCGGTTTAGCCCGAGGAGACTTTCCCTACTCTACAGGGCAGGTGATTATGGTGGATGGCGGTTTGACGATTCCTCGACTGTAAAAACGGAATCGGAGTTAGGGGAACTACGGGTTTGTTGCTGTAATTTAACGCAGGATGGTCCTTCAGTGTTGATCGGCTGGAGGGAGAGGTTTTTGTAAACGCCTCTCCTCCATGTCGTTTTACTTAGACAAGCTATGGCTCTTCCTCTTGGGAGAGCGAAGAAAGGCCTCTCTTTTCATGGGGCGCGAGCAGCCTGGCTTGTTCATTTCTGTAGCGCACACGGCTCACTCTAAAGTTAATAGCGGCATTCAGAGAGTAACCCGATCCATCGCCAAGGAGGTGCTAAACGCATATCCTGGCTCGGATTTGCTCGAGTGGTTTATTGCAGGAGAGCGATACATTTTGTTGGATGAAACGGCTCGACGGAAATTCGCGAAGTATAGTGGTCCGAAATATGCCGAGCTGGATGAGTTGATCCAATTGGAGAGTCGTCGCGTCTTTGCCTTGTTATCTAAGCGAGAAGCAGGGGGACATCAATTTGGGATTGACGAAATTTTCGCTTATCTAAGTTCGGAGGGATTTCAGAAGGCATTTCGAAGAGCAGCTTCTTTCTCGGATAGATTGCAGATGCAAACCATCTTAAAGCGGCTCAAGAAAAATGGAGAGATGGATAGGGAATTGGGGAGATTTCTCGAACGGACTCTGCAAGAGCAGGTTCATGCGAGTGAAGATTGTATCCATAAGATGGATTTGATGATTCGATCTGTTTGCGATAGAATTGGAGAAGATTACAGGGGTTTTGCTCCTGGAGGAGAAGTTCACAGTGAGCCTCAGAACCCTTTTGAACGCGAGTTGCGGGATACTCTAGGTTTGGACGCATTTTCGAAGAGTATATTGGCGAATTTGGAGTCTGAGGTGTTGATTGAGGAATTTGAGCGCTTGATAGAGCGTTTGGATCATGGCGATTTTAGGAAGTTGGATTGGGTCGGATATCTACCAGTCACGCAAAAAGGTAGGCGGTGGATTCGAAGATGTATCCGAAATACGGATAATTGGCGGAGTCGCATTGGGGATTGGGGAGAGATTCGGAAGTTCGCCGCTTTGGTCATTTCTCTGAGGAAAAGCTTGGACGAGTTTCGTGGAACCGTGAGGCGGAGTTTGGCGTTGAAGAGCGATCGCAGTCAGAAGATTGCGATGGATGTTTGCCGGGTTCTTTTGCTTGCGAATGATTTCGATTCGGAGGAGCAGGCGGATAGTCTATATAAGGGTGTCGAAAATTTGGCTACTTTGACGGGAAGGGTGTTTCCAAGGTCGTTTATTCCGGCGAAGGGGAGTTGGGTGCTAATCCCCGAATTGATGACCGGCGAGGAATTTGAGGGAGTATTTAGGTTTACCAAAAAGCATGGCTTGAAGGTGGCGGTTGTTTTTCATGATGCGCTGCCAGTTCAATTTCCAGACTTGGTCAGCGAAAAGTACAGGGGTGACCACGAGAGCTATATGCATGCGATCGCCCGCGCGGATTGTTTGCTCCCTGTTTCTGAGTATTCAAAAAATTGTTACTTGGAATGGGCTAATGAAACTAGTGTAACAGTACCTCGGATTGAAACTTGCCTCAACGGGGTAAGGTTTCGGGAGCCGAATGAAGGAGATGCAGCTCCTGCGTTGCCAAGTTCGGTCGAGGATCGATTCGTTTTATGCGTGAGTACTGTGGAGCCTCGGAAAAATCACCTGAAGTTGTTGGAGGCCTGGGAGGCGGTTGAACGGGAGTGTTCCGCCCTGCAGTTGGTTATTTTAGGAAACGAGTATGCAGGATTCGAGAAACTGGCTGAGGAGGTTTCTGCAAAGGTTTCTAACTTGAAGAGGGTAGTTTGGCTGAAGGGGGTGAGTGATGAAGCGCTCGAGTCTCTCTACAGAGGTGCTTTGTTTACGGTTTTTCCCTCTGTGGGAGAAGGCTTTGGGTTGCCGATTTTGGAGAGTGTTTGGTATGGGACGCCGTGTGTGTGCGCAAATTTTGGAGCGATGGCTGAGGCTGCGGAAGGTGGTGGTTGTATGATGATTGACGTTAATGATGCCGACTCAATCAGGGAGAGTATCGAATTATTGGTGACAGATCAGTCACGTCTGGAGGAACTCCGGCAGGAATGCGAAACTCGCGAGATGCGAACTTGGGCGGATTACGCTAAGCAATTGGGCGAAATCCTAGAACTTGCCTAGTTTATCTCTACTTTGCCAGATCGCTTTGGCGAGGGTTTGAGTCTATAATAATCGATATATTTTAGTCTTCTCTTGTTCCTTTCCTTCATCGCCTCGAATACCTCCTGCACGGTCCGCCCAGATCCTTCTCAGCTAGCAGTCGCCCTAGCCGATCGTCTCTCGAACCATTCGAGCCCCGACCCCGGTCTTGGATCAGTATAGAGCGCTATCGGCGTAGCCGCCGATCTGCTCGTCGAACTAGGCTGCGAACTTGGCCGTCACCTTTTGGTGGCTCCGCGGGGAGGACCCGACGAAATGCTCCATGTCCTGTTAGTCGTAGTCGGTAAGGGTTTGGCCTAAGTTTCCGTGTTCTTTTTTCTGGCCTTTTAGAGCATTCTGCCCTGATAGCTGACCGCGTAGCCCGATCCGTTCATCCCCCTGGAAACGAGGCAATTTGAGAAGCCTCTGCAAAGATTGATGAAGCGGCCTGCCGAACTGCGCAGCAAGATGGCATCATTTTTCCCTCTTCTTCGAGGAAATGTGGATTAGCTTCTACGTCGTTAAACAATAAATACTTGAAGAAAAGTAGAATTTGAGGACTGATCTAACGAAGTAGAGCTAAGTATTATCTACAGTAGCAGACTTCATCCGCGCAAGGATTCGAGGACTCATAAAGCTAGAAGTTCTTTTACAATTTAGGATGTAATTGCGGCTAGATTCCTAGTGACCTTTTCCGCGACGGCGAGGAATGCCGTGGCTGAGGAACTCTCTTCGTTGGAGATTACGATTGGCGTTCCGGCGTCTCCGGCGGTGCGGATTTGCGGATCAAGAGGGACTTGTCCGAGGAAGTCTGATTCAAGCTCCTTTGCCGATGTTTCACCGCCGCCTTCGCCGAAGATGTAGTTCTTTGTCCCGTCTGGATTCTCAAGATAAGACATGTTTTCGGCAACGCCTAGAATGGGAACGTTGGTCTTCTCGAGCATCTTGGCGCCACGCTTGGCAACTGAGGTCGCGGCGAGCTGAGGGGTGGTCACAATGACGGCGCCCGTGAGCGGAATCGTCTGAACAAGCGAGAGTTGAGCGTCTCCAGTGCCAGGAGGGAGATCTATGATAAGGGTGTCCAGTTGACCCCAGTTAACATTGAAGATGAATTGGCGGATGGTCTTTTGAATCATTGGGCCGCGCCAGATAACGGGAGTGTCGTCGTCGACTAGGAAGCCCATGGACATTACTTTGATGCCGTGATTTTCTAGTGGGACGATAGAGTCCCCTTCGATTTCCGGGCGTCCACTGACTCCCATCATAAGCGGAATCGAGGGGCCGTAGATATCGCAATCCAAGAGACCGACTCTTTTGCCTTCGCTAGCGAGGAGTTTCGAAAAAGCGCAGGCCAGGTTGGCTGAAAAAGTGGACTTTCCGACCCCGCCTTTGCCCGACGCCACAGCGATAACGTTTTTGATGTCGGGAAGGCCTTCTCTCTCGCCGGTGGAAGCTTGTTGGCCTGGCGCTGGAGCAGCTTTGCTTTTGCCGAGGACTACGTTGACTTCTACCTCGTCTATCTCGTCGAGCCCTTTTAAGGCGACCTCTATCTCATCGCGAATCTTTACCGGTACGCTATGGTCGTTGGTGGTGACGTTGATGTTGACGGTGGCTTTGCCGTTTTCGAATGAGACATTTCGTACCAGTCCGAAGGATACGATATCGCGGCTGAAGCCAGGATATTTAACGGTCTTAAGTGCTTTGTGGATAGCGTCCTCGCTCACGGTGGTCTGTTTTTGATTTTCGATTTTGTATAGAAACCGTTTCTAATCGCTTGCGCGTCGGAAAGACGACTCTGTAGAAAGGAGGTAAAGAAACCTGAAACATTGACCGTCCTGTCAAGTCTGGGCTAGGGAACTGGGATTTTTAAGCTATGCGTTTTTTGTCTGTATTGGTGTTTTGCGTGACAACTCTGAGCTTTGCGGCCATGGGCCAACAGCGCGGACCTACGATTGGAGTCGATGGCAGCCGCGAACTCGTGAAGGTCTCAACGCGCTCCAGCGATGGTACGATTTCAAAAATCCTCACGACTTGCTTCAATATGCATGGCAGTTATTCGGTGACTGCTTCTGGGAGCCACTTTCTAATACAGGTGAATCCGAGCGGCACGAACCGAGCGAGCTTGATGATTTTCGGCGGCGACGGATCCCAGTTGAAGCACAGTGAAATTGTAAGTGGGGCAGATATCGAAGATGCGGCCTTGAGAGCGATTGATCGGGCTGTCTATAAGACGAGCGGATTGCGTGGTTTCTTCGGGGGCAAGTTGGCGTTCGTGAGCGATCGCACTGGATCGAAGGAGCTTTACACGAGCAGTTTTCTTCTGAGAAACGTCAGGTATTGGACCAATGATCGCGCGAATGTGGTACGTCCTCGATGGAGTCCGACCGGAGATTCGGTATTGTTTTCGTCAGACAAGCAGGGGGGATTCGATATATACGAGGTCGATTTTAATTCTCAGAGGGTATTCGAGCGGTTGGAGCGGCGAAATAGTACGAATTCTGGGGCAGTTTACAGCCCGGATGGCGCTTCGGTCGCTTTGATTGCGTCTCCCAATGGAAATCCAGAATTGTATTGGGGGCAGCGTAGTTTTCGTGGACTGACGAATTTATCGAATACCCGAAGCGGCAACGAAGCGGCCCCGAGTTGGTCGCCAGACGGTACTCAGTTGGTGCTCGCTTCCGGCGTAGGCGGTAAGCCTCAGCTTTATTTGACTTCCATCCGTGGCGGTATGCGAAGATTGCCTACGAACTTCAGCGGTTATTGCGCAGAGCCTTGCTGGAATCCATTTGATCGCGACAAGATCTCTTATACTGCTGCAGTCGGCAGCGGTTTTCAGATCGTGGTTCATAGCTTGGCTGCGGGAAAGAGCGTGCAGGTCTCTCGCGAAGGGAGTGCCGATGCGATCGAGTCGGAGTGGCTGAATGATGGTCGCCACTTAATCTATACGCGCCGCACCGCGAATCGACGGAGTATCGTTCTTTTGGATACGGTTTCCCTCAAGAGTACAACGCTCTCGTCGAGTTCGTTTGGCAATGTCTCGCAGGTAAGCTTTTTGGCTCCACGGTAGGGGAGTGGAAGCCGGGTCAACGCCTCGGCCTGCAACAGAATGACTACTCGGCGGAATCGATAACCGCTTGGACGACGGCATCGTGAACGCCGCCTGTTGTGGCCACGACGCCTTTGTTGTTTTTGAGGGTACGGCCGATTGAGAAATCAAGGGGATTGCCGAAGGTGTCCGAAATGCGACCACCCGCTTCTTGCAGAACGATCACGCCTGCCGCATGGTCCCAAATTTTTTCTTCATAGCCGGGGCGAGTGGGTAGACGAAGATAGATGGATGCCTGTCCGCGGGAGACGGCGGCGTACTTGCATTGGCTGTCCATGCGGAAGGGTTCTACGTCAGTGCCGAGGGACTCGATGATCTTTGCGGAGCGGCCGTGCGCGGTGTGGCCAGATTCGACTGACTCGCAGAATGAGGCCTGGGCAGGATCGGTGACGGAGTCGGTTGAAATCTTCGTGGCGTCGTCGAGATTGGAAACGGGCGCTTGGTAAGCACCTTCGCCTTTTACGGCGAACAGAATGCACCCTTTCTCACCGCTTGGATCGTTGGCGTCGATAGGGAGATTGGGACAGCCCAGGACGCCGAGCTTGATTTCGCCATCTTCGATAAGGGCGAGAGCGACTGCGTATTGGTCCCCACGGAGGAAGCCCTTGGTACCGTCGATCG
>JBCCZW010000171.1:0-7849 GCA_039186805.1 Verrucomicrobiota bacterium | reverse complement strand
GTGACGCCACATACTCATAGACTCCCTTAGGGCTGAAACGCCCCACCGTATTGCATACTGTATCTATGTTCAAAGGCTTTCTCTCCTGACAATAATCCAGCAACCCAACAAAATCCACAGAGGTCCATTTGTAGTACAGCATTACCTCCACCTCCCTCCAAAAAGTAAGCTCCTGAACGCCCATATCTAATTGCGTCTTAGCCATCAGTAAATCCGACAACGGCCCCATTTCGCTCGTATCGAGCGTATCTAAAATCTGGTATATACGCTCCTGTTGCGAATAACCGCCCGTTTCGCCGCGGACTTCCTGCAGCGCGCTCATGCATTCCTCGGAAGAAATCCGAACCCAACCGGACCGTTCCCTCTCATCCGTCAAGCTCCAATCCGACCCTTCGTCCGTCTCCGGTAGACTCTCGAATCTCGCCCCGATTTCCTTAGACGTAACAAAGTATCCACATCCTAACGACAAAATCCCCAAGACCGAAAATGCAAAAAGAGCTTTCACTGCTGCCTCCTTTTACTCTCTAGCTGACGCTCGAACCTGTTCACGTATTGGGGATCGCTGAACATACCCAAGAGTTCATCAACTTGCTGATCTGTATAAGCCTCAGACTGAGAAACTGAATACATAATCCCGCTCAATGCCCGATCCCGCTCGACTCCGCTTGGAACGCTCTTCAGCCAATCCAAAGCTGCCTCTTCATCCAGCTTAAAGTACTTTTGACCTAAACGCTTTACCCCGACTGAATTCAAGGCATCATCTCCAGAGTTCCTCACAAAATCGACCGCCTCATAAACGCTGTGGTTTCCCCAAGCGCTTAGTATCGATTCAAAAAGCGCTAAACGATCCCGCGGCTTCTCGAACTCAATCTGACCCGCATACTCGATCGCCTCTCTTGGATTCTGCTGGGCCAAAGAACCAACCGCCCTAGAGAGAATCGCAGATTTCGCTTGGGGACTTGAAACCGATTCAGCGAATTCAATCGCTCGCTCATAGCTTTGGTAATTAAGCCGCAACCCAATCGTCGTCTCAAGTTTCGCCCTCAAGTCTCCTTGCGGCAGTAATTCCATAAACTCCAAAGCTCCCTCAGGATCTTTATCGTACCAAGAGCCGACCACCCCATCCGTGCCGCGAGAAAGGCGATTTCCTTCCAAGTTCACCAAGGCCCACTCCAGATACGCTTCCGGACTTTCCCGCCCCCATGAGTTTTCCAAGCTGTCAACCATCTGATCGTATTGCAGGTGCCCCTTCCACGATTCAACCACCGACAAAGCCTCTTCAAGCCGTCCCTTGTTCGCAGCCATCATCACCAACTGCGAGTGAAGACCCAGACTGCGCGGCATAAGCTCATTGGCGAAGGCAAAGCCTTCATCCCAATCCTCGCGGCTGAGCCCGAGAATGACCTCCTGCAGTCGATTGTCCCTGATTTTCGAATACGGCAAACTTCCTAAGAGGTTCAACATTTCGACAGCATCCCCGGGCACGTAATTTCGGACTACTCGATACCTGTTCAGAAAGTTCACGAACTGTAAATCGCTTAAATTCTCTCGAGCAAATTTCATCCCTTCGATCTTCTGCCCTTCATCCATTCGAGAAGCCGCATCGCCCAAGATCGTTACAAAAGCTCGCTCGCCACTCAAAACCCCTCCGACGCGAAAATCCAACAGAGCATTCAAACCCTCAATATCCCATTCAATTCCATTATCGCCTACGATTTGGGCCAAGGCTTTCGACAGCAACGCGCCATCGTCCACCTCCTTCAACAAACCAAGCGTCTCATGCAAAGACTCCCGGGCTGCCTGGGAAATCAAGTGAACAAAAGCGCCCTCCTTCCCCCGCTCCCAATCCCTAGCAGCTATAGCGTGCTCCAAAGCTTCGACTCCGACCTTCGCAGGTTCAGGCGGATCGAACGTCTCGCTATCATCAAGTTCTTGCCTCAAGTCTCTCAACTCCTTGCCCAGGGCAGCATCGGCGTAGCCTGCATACCGCAGGGCCATCCTGACAGAACTGTGAGCGCGTCCCGAGCGATCCAAGGAACCCATGTAAGCAAAAAAGCTCTCTTCATCGCTCTCAATCCATTTCAAAAGCAACATAGCCCGAAACAAGGACCAGTCCTCGCCCTTCTGCTCGAGAAGCAACGCGCTTAGTATTGAATATTCCGATACATCTAGTTCATCGATGATGTCCATCGCTAAAATGTGGCACCTCATCGTGTCCGGCAAGCCATCGATACTCTGCAAACGCCTCAAGGCTTCTTCGGCTGCAACCGCCCCAGCGCCTTCCCATGACGCAGCCACACTCAAGGCTTCATCCGAAGACTCTGGCTTCATCTGAGATTGAAAAAGATCCTCATCTCTAAATCCATCCGTTTTCAGCCATGCCCCCAGCCAGAACCCGGAAACGCAGGTGACGCCTCCTATCAACAGCTTCAACAACACACTCATTTTAGGATCCATAGCAGCCGACGCTCTCAGAATCAATAGACGACATCAGAACTACATTCAAGTGCCCTTCCAAAGGCGGATTCTCAATAAAAAACGGACCGCATATCCGAACAACCCGTTTCATGCTAATAGCAGATGATAAACGCGTAAAGCGCCCAGCACGCGAAAACCGTGCTGAGATGCTTTCCCTGGAGCGCGGTTTGTCGATCGAGCAAAGGCGAATTCTCTCGATAGCCTCGGCGATTCTAATCCTCTGTTCCGAGGGAAGCTCTGACCTTAAAGAGCCCTCCAAACTTTGCAATCACCTCAGAATTATGAGAATTTCGTCATAAGAATTGGGCCTATTTCAAAAAGTGCACCACGAGCCCTCCGACGCGATCAATCCAGTTTACAAAACTGTAAGAACTGGGGTTCTATTGACCGTCTCCAACTCCCCTCACACTGGATAAGCCCTCCCTTAAACTATGTCCGAGACAAGCGAACCACCCCCCGCGACCGATCACGTCCCCGTCGCTACGAAGATTGCATACGGCTTAGGCTCCGGCAATGACATGTGGGGCAACTGGCTGTATGCCGGCCTGGTATGGACAGTGTTCAATATGTATCTCGGCGTACCGCCCGAGCTCATCAGTCTAGCTCTTACTTTCCGGCTCCTATTCGACGCCATAACCGATCCTCTATTCGGATGGCTTTCCGACAACACCCGTTCGCGATTCGGACGCCGGCGTCCCTACATACTCGTGGGTTCGATTCTCTCCGGACTATGCTTACCTCTGCTCTTCACGGTCGGACACGATTGGACCGACAATCAGTACTTTTGGTACATCCTCGGGTCCTCCGTCATCTACATGACTTTCGTAAGCTGCTTCAACATGCCGTACCAAAGTCTCGGACCTGAAATTACTCCCGACTATGACGAACGAACCCAAGTCTTCTCGTATAAAGCAGGCATTCAAAAAATCTTCGAAGTGGGCAACTTCGCCGCTGGAGCATTTGCCACTGCAGCCGTCTGGTTAGCCGCCAAACCGAACGACGCCTTCTCTCGCCTAGGCCAAATGATCGATGATTTCACAGCGTGGCTTCCGAAAATGATCGGCAGCGTTCTGGCCTTTGATTTCGATCAGATCGCCCGCTACGCCTCAACCCCCTTCGGCTGGGTCTCCAGCACCGGCGACGAACTCCCCAATGTCGTTCTTGGAGCCCAAGTCTACACCAGCATTCTCGGTCTCATCATGATCTTGATCGGCTGCGCCGTATTCCTCGGCGTCAAAGAAAGAAACTACGAACGGTTCATAAAAGACAACAAGGAGAAGATAAGCCTCTCCGATACCTTCAACACTCTGCGTTGCCCTCCCTTTCGACCGCAAATGATAATGGCCCTCGTCTATTCCGTAGGCACAAGTATGCTCGGTACCCTTGGACTGTATTTGACAAACTACTACGTCTGCAAAGGCAACATCACCGAAGGTTCCCTCTGGAATTTCGGTATGGGACTCGCCGGCATGGGTTTCGGCTTCCTGGCCGCCCCGACTTTCGCTAAAATCAGCAAGATAGCGGGCAAGACGAAAGCCATGATGATCGTGCAGGTTTGCGCGATCGCCGTATTCGTCGGAACCTGGTGGTTCTATGATCCGAATATCAAATGGCTGCAATTCTTCGCTTCAGGACTCATCTCCTTCACGGCGACCGGCTTTTGGCTCATCCTGAGTTCTATCGGAGCCGACGTGATCGACTACGACGAATGGCAGAACGGCAAAAGACGCGAAGGAGCCTTCTCAGCTTGCACCTCCCTCATTCTGAAATTCGGTATGATTGGCACGACCGCAGCAACCGGCTACATCCTCACCTGGATCGGCTTTGACGCTGACCTTGGCGGCGACCAGAGCGATTCCACCATTTTTTGGATACGCTTCCTATTCCTGGCAGTACCTATAGTCAGCCTCATCGGAGCCTTGGTCGCCCTATCGTTCTTTCCGCTCACCCACCGCAAGATGAACGAAATCCGCTCGGCTCTAGAAGCTCGCCGCGGCGCCGTTTAAGAGGTCGGACTTCAAGTCCGACCAACAACTTGCCAAGGCGTCAAAGGGGCGTCTGGACCTACCCCGCCAACCCCCGATTCTTCTGCCTAAACTTGCTCGGCGTTATCTCGGTCAGCCGTTTGAATACAACCGACATATATTCCGGATGTTCGAAGCCCGTCATCTCCGCGATCTGAGCCAATGAGTAATCCGTATCCGTGAGCAACTGCTTGATACGATAGACTTGCGCCTGGCGAATCTCGACTTGGGGAGACCTTCCCACATATCTGCGAAATCGCTTTTCTAATAAGCTTCTGGATACGCTCGCATGCTTCGCGACCTCTTCGACCGTGATTCCCGAACACGCCTTCTCGCGAATCAGATTCAATGCCGACGCTACACACCGATCTTCCACCGCCAATGCCTCAGTCGAACGACGCGTTACCACTTCAAGCGGATCCACCAACAGCTCCTTCGCATCCACGCAATACTTCCCTTCCTGCATCTTGCGCTCGAGATTTTCGGCCGCCACCTTACCATACTCGACTGTGTTCACCGGTATGCTAGAAAGCGAAGGATTGCTCAAATCGCAACGCGACACCTCGTTGTTCGCCCCCAAGACCGCAACATCATCAGGCACGCTCAAGCCAACGCTGTGGCAAGCATTCACCACCTGCAGGGCTCTCATGTCGTTACAAGCCATAATCGCCACTGGCTTCGGTAAAGTCATCAGCCAGTCCCCCACCTTATCCTCTTCGGAAAATTCCCAACCAGGCTGTAGTTCCCCCGGGTAGACCGTCTCGAATACCCGACACTCTTGATCAGTCAAAGAAAGCGCCTCGATAAACCCCTCTCGTCGGTCCACCGACCAGACGTCGGATTCAAATCCGCAAAACGCAAATTGCCTATAGCCTTTCTCCAAGAAATGCTCCGCGCCCACATGCCCGATAGCGCGATTGTCCGGTCGAATCTTCAAGCATTCAGGATGCGCATGGGCGTCATCCGCCAGATCCACGCACGCGATCCCAGACCGTATCGCTTTTTCGATCAACGCCGGGGAACTCTGCTTGCAGATCATCCCATCCCACCCTTGGCCCAGCAACCAATCTGGATCCTTCGCCGCCAAAGCCTGGTCGTCGATGAATACATGCCAATTCGTGTGGTACCTATTATACTCAGCGATCGCGCGGAGAAGCTGGATATTCTCCTCCAGGCGGGATAGCAATACAAAGGCAACTCGGGGTCGTTCAATCACTGTATTCAAAGACTAATGACTCCGGAACCTAGATATATCTCGCTCTAAGCACAACTCTAATGTGAGAGTAAAACACGCGGACCTAAGAAGTAGCGCGGGGCCTCCGCGATCACTCTCATCTGACTCATCTTTCACGGACATCAGGTCCAAATAGAATGAAAAACGCCCCCACTCGCGTGGAGGCGTTTGAAAATCAGATTACTTCTGAACTTCGAACCGATCCCTCAGAAAGAGAAGGTATTTGTGAGCGTAAACGAACGGCCCGGAGCAATGCGCTGATTAGCGAACGTGCCGTCAGGATTAACCGTAATCGGTATTAACTCGTCTCCGGTAAAGGCATTCCGGATATTAAGCTGGACCCGCCAATCGACGGCATCATTTAACTCCCTTTGGTAACCCGCCCAGAAATCGAAGTTCGTTTCGGTCGAGCCCTTTATCGGATTGTTCACATCGAAGAATTCACCATCGACTCCATTCTCAACGGGATAGCCGATTGTTATCTCATCTTGCCAACGAACCGATCCCCCAACGTTGAATCCGGCAAGCTTGCCTTCGTTGAAGCTATAGTTTGTAACGAGATTGAATCTCCACGGACGCAACTCAGCCACATTCGAATCGTTAAGGAGCGTAAACAACAAATAGTTGCTGTAGAATTCGCCTCCATACTTGTTGCCAATCGTCTCCCCAACGAATGGGCCCCAAAGTCTTACATCGCCATAGGGACCTTGATAAAGCGCCCATCGCTCGTTTACGTAATCCGCGTATGATTGAGCAATGTTGAGACGTTTCGCTTCGGTTTTGGAAGCGTTAATGGCGATATTCCAATTAACGCTTGGCTGGTAGAATATTTCATACTCATAGCCCTCCGAGGTGGTATCGCCCGTAACCACGAAGTTGGCCGGTTCGCCTGCCCAAGCATCTCCGCCGTTGTCCCAACCGCCCGATGCATCGAAAGTGAGATCCTGATTCCAAAATGCTAAGATGCTGGGATCTGGGCGATTTGCAGGGTCGAAAAGCGCATCTAAGGCGGCGTCCTGCTGGGCCTTCGTTGCCGCAACCACAGCAGACCGCTCCGCATCACTCATTCCATCCGCGAACTGAGGCGCATAACGCAAGTCAGTGACCTCTGGGTTGATATATGGATTTGAAACCGCATCAAAGGCCGCCTCCGGGTCCTCCAGGGCGAAGTTGCGCCAGAAATCATGAGCCCCGGCATCTGCCCAGGTGCCAAACATGTAACCCCAGCCTTCTCCGGCTCCGATCATGTAGGAATTGGCGATGGAAGAATTATCGAGCGTATCACGGAAGACCTTCGTTTCATACCGCGTCATCCGGAAGTTGAACTTGCCGTCCATCGCGCTGAAAGTTAAACCGTATTCCGTCGTTTCGCCCTCGCTTGGAGCAATCGAGTTGCCTCTCAGATCCTTGCGACTCGCATCTGGTCTGAAGTTTGAAGACTCGCCATAGGATAGACTCAAATCAATACCTTCAGGCATTATTGAGTCTGGCACATTGAATACTAAGCTGTAGGTTCTCTTAGCGTCACGGACCCTATCAAAGGCTTGATTCTCGCTTGCGTCGACCTCGCTCATCGATGCTGGTAATTGCCAATCAGGGTCGAAGGGAGACTTTGCTCCTACCACCGTAGGATGATCAGGAACATTTCCAGCATTACGGGCTATCGCGGTGTCTTCTCTATACCCAAATAGTGGTACAATCATTCCATCGAACATCTTGCCTTGCCAAACGAAGGCAGTCGATTCGACATTATCGTCCGACAAATTCGCTCGATTGTAGAGACTGTCGATTCCACCCGCATCAGCGCTATAAACTCCGAGGCTTATAGTATCGCCGCCTCCAATTGCCATCGTTCCGCCAGTGGGAACAGATACGTATTGGAGACCAGAGAGGTTCGCCCCCGAAGCAGAACTTGCTCCTGCTAAACTAGGACCAAGATAGTTCAAGGTCGCAACATAGCGATTGGCTTGAGTAATATCGGAGCCCGCATTGAAGTTCACTGCGGAGTTTCTTACCCAATTCAGGGTGAGGTCATCTTGCTGAAGGTCTTGATATAGCCCGGTAAACGAATGGGAACCCAACCAGTTCAAATTGTCGCTCGTATCCGCAAAAT
>JBCCZW010000170.1:0-7879 GCA_039186805.1 Verrucomicrobiota bacterium | reverse complement strand
CTCCGTTGAGGACCCAAGTGTCTTTGCTGCCGCCCCCTTGCGAGGAGTTTACGACGAGAGACCCTTTTTCGAGAGCAACTCTAGTCAGTCCGCCTGGTATAATACGGGTTTTCTCTCCGCAAATGATATAAGGCCGGAGGTCGATGTGGCGCCCGCCGAAACCTTCGTCGCAGTAAGTGGGGTGTCGCGAAAGAGAGATGGGCGTTTGGGCAATGAAGTCTCGTGGCTTGGCTCGGACCATGTCTTGGAACTCCTGTATTTCTTTTTTGGAGGCTACGGCATCCTCATCGGCCCGCATGCCTCCAAAAAAGAAATACAGGAATTCCAAGACATGGTCCGAGCCAAGCCAAGGGACTTCATCGCCCAAACGCCCATCTCTCTTTCGCGACACCCTACCTACTGCGACGAAGGTTTCGGCGGCCGCCACATCGACCTTCGACCTTATATCATTTGCGGAGAGAAAACCCGCATTATACCGGGCGGGCTCACGAGAGTTGCTCTCAAAAAAGGGTCTCTCGTCGTAAACTCCTCGCAAGGAGGAGGCAGCAAAGACACTTGGGTCCTCAACGGCGAACAATAGAGCCCTCCTAGCAAAATAGAAACAAGCCTTCCAAAACTCTTTCAAAAACCCTCATCAAAATGCTTTGCCGCGTAGCAGACTCCCTATTCTGGATGGCTCGATACATTGAGCGAGCCGAGAACACCGTCCGCCTTGTCGACGTCACCTTGCAAACCCTCCTCGAGTCCAACCATTCCAGCGATCAAGACAATTACGCCCACTGGCAGCCCATCCTGGCCAGCCTCGGAGACCAATCGCTCTTCGAATCGCTCTACACGGAAAAATCGAGCGCCAACATCACCGACTTCCTCACCTTCAACCCGGAAAACCCAAGCTCCGTCTTCTCCTGCATCGGAGCCGCCCGCGAAAACGCCCGCATGATCCGAGACCAAATCTCCTCGGAAATGTGGGAAGTCATCAATCGCACCTACCTCTACGTGCGCAGGCAAGACCCTCATAAGATCTGCCTCGAAGCCGACTATGAATTCTTTCAGAACATCAAAGAATTCTCCCAGCTTTTCCAGGGCCTGACCGACACCACTTTTCCTCACCAACTCGGATTCGAGTTCATAATCTGCGGAGCGGAAATCGAGAGAGCCGACAAGACCTGTCGTATCATCGACGCGAAGCGCTACATGAACGAATCGCGGGAAGGTCTAGACGATACGCTAGACAATGCCCAGTGGGCCGCAATCCTTCGAGGCTGCTCTGGGCACGAAGCTTACCGCCGCGTTTTCGTAACCGAAATCACCGGCCCTAACGTCAAAGAATTTCTCCTCTTATCAAAAGACTTTCCTAGATCAGTGCTCTATTCTCTAAAGCGATTCCAGCTCGCGATGCATGCCATATCCCAATGCCCAATCACCCACTTCTCCAATGAAGCGGAAAGAAGACTTGGGCGCCTGATCGCAAAGCTCAACTACTCGGACTCTAGCGATCTAAAGGGAGAGAAAACCGACGAACTGATCGAAGAGATTGAAAACGAGCTAGGCGAAATAGCCATCGAACTTTCTAAGCGCTATATGTTCTCCGAAATCGTCGACCCGGCCGTCGAAGTGGAGCAATGATTCGACTCCGAACCGTATCGCGATAAACCGCAAAATAAGCCTGCTCCTCATCCTCACGAGCCCTGCGAAAACCCAGCTTTCCCAAGCGTTCCAAACCGCCTAGATCCCATGGCCATTAGAGTCGCTCTCAATCACAAAACCACCTACCACTACGATCGGCTTGCCACTCTTGGCCCGCAAATCGTCAGGCTGAGACCCGCTCCCCATTGCCGCTCGAAAATCGTTAGCTATTCGCTTAAAATCGATCCAGCCGACACTTTCCTAAACTGGCAGCAAGATCCCCAGAGCAACTACCTCGCCCGCTTAATGCTTCAAGAGCCCACCAGGAAATTCGATCTGGAAGTCGATCTCGTCGTCGACCTGGCTCCCATCAATCCCTTCGACTTTTTCCTGGAAGAAGAAGCGACCACCTACCCTTTCGATTACAATCCCACTCTCAAGAAAGAGCTCCGCCCTTACTTTGCCAAAATGCCCATGCGGCCGCTCTTCAAAGAGCTGCTAGAATCAATCGACACCTCCGAAACGCCGACCAACGACTTCATAAGCTCGATCAACCAGAAGGTGAATTCGATTCTCGAATACACGCTCCGTATGGATCCTGGCGTCTACTCTCCGGAAAAAACGCTTAAGGTGGGAATCGGCTCCTGCCGCGATTTCGCTTGGCTGCTCGTCCATCTCTTCCGTCGCCTAGGCATCGCCGCCAGATTTGTATCCGGATATTCCATACAACTAGCTCCAGATCAAAAGCCCATCGATCCCAATGCTCCAGCAGGAGTCGAAAAAGATATCTGCGACCTCCACGCCTGGTGCGAAATCTACCTCCCCGGAGCTGGCTGGGTCGGACTGGACGCCACCAGCGGCCTCTTCTGCGGAGAGGGACACATCCCTCTTGCTACCTCGGCCGACGCAAAAGGCGCCGCTCCCATCGAAGGGGCGATCAGCCCATGCAAGACGACCTTCGACGTCTCCATGTCGGTCACTCGTATTCACGAGGACCCGCGCGTAACCAAGCCCTACACAGACGCCCAATGGGAATCGATTCTAAGCCTGGGAGACCAAGTAGACCAACGCCTGGTTCAAGGCGATATCAGGCTAAGCATGGGCGGCGAACCGACCTTCGTTTCCAATAAGGACCAGGAAGGCGAAGAGTGGAATACCGGAGCCGTCGGCCCAACGAAAAAGCCGCTGTCGGACAAACTCATTCGCCGGCTCCGCGGCCAATTCGGTCCGGGCGGAATGCTGCACTACGGCCAGGGCAAATGGTATCCCGGAGAACCGCTCCCCCGCTGGGCGATTGGACTCTACTGGAGAAAAGACGGCCTCCCTCTTTGGGAAAACGACGCTCTCATCGGTAACGAAGAAGTCGATTACGGATATACCCACGAGGACGCTCAAAAGTTTATCGAAGAACTCACCCGCCAGCTTCGCGTCAACAAAGGCTACATCAACGCCGCTTATGAAGACCCGGTGCAGTTCGCCCTCAAAGAGAGAGACCTTCCGGTCAACATCAACCCTCTCGACAACGAACTCTCCGACCCCCAAGAGCGCGAACAGTTGCTAGCTGCCTTTTCCCGAGGCGTAGATAAGCCAGTAGGCTACGTCCTGCCATTGGAACGTGGATACGACAAAGACGGCCCTGCCTGGCATAGCGGAATCTGGATGCTCAGAGGAAAGCAAATGTTCCTCACCCCGGGAGACTCTCCCGTCGGCCTGCGTCTCCCTCTCGAGAGGCTGCCCTGGGTAAAGGAAGAAGAGTATCCCTACACTTACGCAAGCGACCCTTCTGCTCGCTACGCTGCCCTGCCGCCCAGACGTTCTCTGATTCTTCCTCAAAGACGCGAGGACGATCATCTCGCCAGAGAGCTGAAACGCAAAGCTGAAGAGGAAGTAGAACCCGCCGAAAGCTTTGAGGAAGAGCTTTCCAAGCTCCCTCAAAACCAAGTCCCCGAAGAAGGCCAATCGGCTCCCTGGGTCATCCGCACCGCCCTTTGCGTAGAATGCCGCAAGGGCAAGATATACGTCTTCATGCCGCCCACAACGAGCGTCGAAGACTATCTAGATCTAGTCGCCGCAATCGAACACGCGGCCTCCCTTCTTGAGATGCCGATCCTCATTGAAGGCTATACTCCACCCGAAGATCCAAGAATTGAATACATGAAGATTACGCCTGATCCCGGCGTAATGGAAGTTAACATACACCCTTCACGCAGCTGGAGAGAGCTCGTCGGCAAAACGGAGATTCTCTACGAAGAAGCGCGACAGCTGGAACTGGGAACCGACAAATACCAACTCGACGGACGCCATACAGGTACCGGGGGCGGCAACCACATCGTCGTTGGCGGTTCGACCCCCGCCGACTCTCCTTTCCTACGCCGACCTGATCTTCTGAAATCGCTCATCGGTTACTGGATCAATCATCCATCGCTCAGCTACCTCTTCAGCGGACTCTTCATCGGGCCCACTTCACAAGCCCCGCGCGTCGATGAAGGCCGACCCGACGCCGCCTATGAAATGGAAATCGCCTTTAAGCAGATTCCCAGACTGGGCGAACAGGGCATCCCGCCCTGGCTGGTCGATCGCGTCTTTCGCCACCTGCTCACCGACCTCACCGGCAACACCCATAGAGCGGAGTTCTGCATCGACAAGATGTATTCGCCCGACAGCGCCACGGGGCGTCTGGGCCTTGTGGAATTCAGAGGTTTCGAGATGCCCCCTCACGCCCGAATGAGCCTCGCCCAACAGCTCCTCCTTCGATCCCTCATCGTTCATTTCTGGGAGCAACCCTACGAAGCGCCGATGTCTCGTTGGCTCACTAAACTGCACGACCAGTTCATGCTTCCCCATTTTGTTAAGCAGGATTTCAAGCAGGTCATCCAAACGCTCCATGAGGCGAATCTTCCGGTTCAAGAAGACTGGTTCACCACTCACTTCGAATTCCGCTTTGCCATCATCGGCTCCACCGTAATCGACGGCGTCAGCATCGAGCTCAGGCAAGGCATCGAGCCGTGGCTCGTTCTCGGCGAAGAGGCAGGAGGAGGAGGCACCGCCCGCTACGTGGATTCTTCAGTGGAACGTCTCCAAATCAAAGCAAGCGGCATCGACATCAACCGCTACGCTCTCGCGGTCAATGGTATCGAAATTCCCCTTACAGCTACCCACGAGCCGAACACCTACGTCGCAGGAGTCCGCTACCGAGCGTGGCAACCGCCAAGCTGCCTGCACCCAACCATCCCTGTTCACGCTCCCTTGATATTCGACCTGGTCGATAAGTTTCATTCAAGAGCCCTGGGCGGATGTACTTACCACGTCAGCCACCCAGGCGGCCGTAGCCACGAGATCTTTCCGATAAACGCCCTCGAAGCCGAAACCCGGCGCGCCGAGCGCTTCCATCCCTTCGGCCACACCACCGGCCCATTCCAAATGCGTCAGGTGCCAGTGAGCTCCGAAATGCCAGTTACGCTCGACCTGCGACGCGTATAAGAGGCGCCTTCTTACAGCTTTTCCTCGTTACATCGTATTGCCCCTCGGTAACTATACCAGGCTCTCAAGGACTACTTGACCGAATACCATAAGCAATCAGGTCTTCGTCAGAAATCTCGGACGAGGAAACGAGGCGATAATGCCTTTCACTCGCGATCTTAACTAGATCGCCCTCCATACATAGCTCAAACATTGCAATCAAATCGTCAGCTAAAAATTGAGTGGAAATCGGCCTGCAGATTAGATTTGGAAATTTCTCAACGCAGCACATAATATCCTGTTTTGCTTGAACCACAGAAATCTGGTCGTTCCCACCCTTCGCCTGTACGGGCATTACAAATTGGCGACCCCTCTCGTCGATCCCCACGTAAATCTCATCGATCTCGATCTGTCCAACGCTCCTAACTGTTGTCCTAAGGTGATTTTGTAGTGAATAAGTGGTTATCCCAAGAAATATATCGATAAGCCGATTATATCGAATCTTGGCCAAAAGCGCCTGCTCGTCCGAAAGGGAGTACGCCGCAACGATTTCTGGAGTTGAATCCGGTATTTTAACGGTCACCAGATTTTCGTTTGGTAGTATCCGATTTATACTGACAAGCCGAAATTCATATTGAGCCCTACCAGCCCCTTCAATGATCCATTCCTTTCCCTTAGGCTGTGTTTTCAGTATTCGCTCCGGGAGTGGGTTTCTATACCTAAACGAGTAAACAACATCTCCTAAGTTCTTTGGGAGAGCTATTTTGAGATCGCTCGCAGCTGCTTCTAAATCCGTCCTCCTGAACGAAACGCATGTCGCATCCCCTTTATATCTGTCGAAGAATGCCTTCTCGAAGAGCTTCCCATATCGGTTCATCGCTTTTTTAGGCATAAGCGATTTCCTTCTTTTCCGCCAAAAGCTCCGCTTCTATTTCTTCTTGTTTACGCTTCTTGGCACCGCTCTTTCGGTCTCGCCTTCCAATTGGTACAGGAACATCCCAATATTTTGACGCCTGCGACATATCCATCCTAAGAAGCTCCGCTCCTCCAAGCTCCAAGATTTCTTCTGGTTTAGTTGGTTGAATTTCAAGTGACTTAAGTATCTCACTCGCTATTGCTCTCGCCATAGGCGGCGGCACAGCATTTCCGATCTGCCTAGCACCGTGCCATTTCGTTTCATGAAAACGAAACCAATCCGGGAAACCGTGAAGGCGTGCCATCTCCCTGACCGTTATACACCTTGCTTTCTCATAATGGATAGGGCGAGGACTGGTAAAGGCACCTCGGGCTGAATCTGTGCCAGCCCTAAGAGTATTGGATATACCATCAGGGGCTAAACGGAAGAATCTCGAAATGGGCTCGACTGTGCCGGGTACAGTTTCCCAGAACCTGCGTCTTGAGATCGCTGTATGATCCGTGCGATAACTCGCGGTAAGCTCTTTTCTTTTCCATTTTCGTCTGTACCCAAAATACCAACCCTTTTTTGCTGAACACCTCATCAGCTTGCCATATTCACTCGGAGTCCCCCAGTCATCTGTTACCACCTGATCGCTTGCCAGCAGCTCTTCGTAATCCTCAGCATTCGGCAAGTCTCCGAGAGCATCCTCGCATGTGGGACAACTGGGGAGAATCAGATCATTCAGCTTTGTTGATTGTGTTGTTGGGGCAGGATAAACAGGACAACCGAATTCATTCTTAGCTCCCATCAAAATGAGACGCTGACGGTCTTGAGGTACTCCAAATGAAGAAGCATTCAATACCCTCCATGGGAGGTTTACTTTGTATCAAATAATCTGAAATTCATGGATAAGCTCCTCCAGAAACTGCCGATGCTTTCCGAGCGTAAGACCCTTTACATTTTCGAACACAAAGGCGCTCGCATCTAATTCTTGAACAATTCTAACGTACTCTTTGACGAGTTTGTTGCGCGGGTCCTCCAACGCCCTTTGACCTATCAAAGAAAATCCTTGGCAAGGAGCTCCCCCAAACACGACATCTACCTGACGATTTCCTATCCCAGCTACATCACGAATCTCTTGTCCCGATAAATCCACTACAGACTTAGGTAGCACGGCGCAATCAGGGAAATTGAATTTATGAGCAGCTGAATGGATTGGATCGATTTCGACCGCCGCAACCACGTCAAATCCAGCTTGCTCAAAACCGAGTGAAAGCCCTCCAACCCCAGCAAAAAGGTCTACTCCTATGGGTCGCTTGTGAAAATTGGACATAGGCATTTTTTAGTCTGTTTAGATTTTAGGGGCCAGTTTCTAATCCCGAAAAGTTTCGAACCTATTGTGAAATCTTTGAAAAGAAGGAACTCAACTCCAAAAGTATTAGAACGAAAAGCGAATTCAACAACTGGGCAGATCCAGATAACTCCAAAACACTCAGACGAGTTCACACCCGATCTAGAGAAGAGAGCAAGTTCCGATGAAGTTTCCAAATCTTAATTCGTGTTGACTTCAATTCTAACCCTAATGCCTATCAGCCAATTCCAAGACTACGCTTGCAGTAGCTTAGCAACCGCATACCTAGTTCATCATTCTTCAATTTGCCTTCTTCCTTTAGATGACCAACGGCTCAAAACCGAACCTCCTCAACAATTGGATGGGCGGCTATACCCCCAACCAAGGCTACTACGACGAATACCTTGATTCCAAGGGTAACGAACGGTCACACTGGCAACGCGTTTCCCAAAAGATAGGCAGTCTCGATCAGGAAGCTTGGAGCCGTCGAGAAAAGCAACTCGAACGCCTGATTCACGCCAATGGCATCACCTACAACGTCTACG